>JAJRCL010000075.1 GCA_028679035.1 Methanomicrobiales archaeon
CGCTCACGATACCTGCGGCAAGGGTCGGAAACAGCATCCATCGCAGGTATTCGTCAAACAGGAGTCCGAATGCGGATGCAAGAAGAATATTGGTCGGGTTACCGATGTAGAGCATCATCGACCAGGTGTTGGCGGCAAAGAATTCCGCAATAAGATACGGTTTCGGGTTGATCCCGGCATCCCGTGCAAAATAGTAGATAAACGGGGTGAAGGTGAGGACGATGATGTCGTTCGAGGTGAAGATCGTCAGTACCGAGACCGTTACATACAGGGCAAAAAAGAGGCGGACTCCGTCCCGGCCGGCAAAACGAAGGGCGGTCCGTGCACAATATTCAAAAAATCCGGTGATATCCAGGTAAATCGAAATGAAAACCATCGACAGGAACAGAATGAGGATCCCGAGCGGGCTGGATCCGCCGGTTCCGGAAATTCCTCCCATCGCAGCCCCGAAGGTGAGCACTCCGGTTGCCAGAATGATGACGGGTCCCACCAGTGCTCCGAGAAAATAGCTCTGAAGCGTGATACCCCGGTTATGGATGCGCAGGTGCAGGACCGGGCGGCGCAGGATAAGGTAAATCGTCAGGATCGAGGTCGCAAAAAAGAGGAGGAGAAGCAGCATTCCTCGGATCATACCGGCGTCGCACCAACAAGCCTCGGGATATTGAACGACGCGAATCCCCGTCTGACGGACGCGTTTTCACTGATCATGGCCGTGGTAGGCGGTGTTATCCCGGAGGCACCCCGCGATAGCTGGGAGCAGGTTGCGGATAGTACCTGCCTTTGGCAGGTCACGCACAAGAACTTCGGCAAGGCTCCCGTTTCGGATCCGTTCCTGCATGTGGGGAAGAAAGCGCATCTCCTCTTTTGTGGCATTTTTTTCCGCGGTTGCATAGAGCTGCTCGAGTTCCGGACGCAGGTGGGCAGTCCCATGCTCTGTTGCCGTATCCAGAAGATCACGCAGGGCATTTTCATCCTTTTCCAGCTCAAGGTTTTTCGCCCGCAGGAGAGCGAGCACAAATGAGGTAACGGCCATATCTGCATAAATGCTCTCCTGTTCATCGATTGCCTTGATTTCCAGGCAGCATCGGGAAAAACGGATGATCACGCCCCGTGAGTTCACCCACTCCCGGCAGAGGATCTCTGCTCCCTGGACGGCGAGTTCCCGGTAGATCACTTCCTGGATGGACATGTAGTCCTTTACTGAGCGGATCTCTTCGGGGATTACACCATGACAGATCAATGGAATCCGGTCCTGGTTCTCCCGGTAGTACCGGATGCGGTTATCCATCGGGCCCGGGACTTCTCCCTCAACAAAGGGGGAGGCAGCAGTAAGAGCCACGAGATATGGCAGCAGCTCGCGGATCCGGTTGAACAGTGAAATGAGCTGCTCTTCGTTCCGGTAGGGAATATTGATCTGGAGGGCCTGGATATTCAGCCACCCGTGCTGCTGCAGATCGAAAACCCGGTCGTACACCGAGAAAATCTCCCGCTCCCCATGATCCCAGAAGCAGGTCTCGTTCAGGTGCATCAGTGGGTGCATACCGAGACCCATGAAGGCGTACTGCTGTCCGAAACGTGCATGCAGCGCCTGCACGCCCCTGGTAAGGGCCTGTTCGAGGTCGTTGACGTTCCTTCCGGGCGTGCTCGGGACGATCTCCAGAACGTGCTTCTGGAGCTCCTTACCGACCGAAACGCTGCCAAAGGGAACTTCGGTGGTGACGTGACCGGCAATCTCGCTGATCAGGAGATCGGACACAGGGAGCGGGCGGAAAGTCACCGGATCATTAATTGAATACTCATGCTCAGTGCCGATTGTCATGCCTTTATCGGTCCCATCAGCGGAATCTCAGCCACCTTTTCCGTTTCGGGTTCATCGATACGGAGAATCTCCTGTAACTCCTGGGCGGGCAGGTGCTGGACGAGTGTGCTGATATTTGCACATGCAAGAGTATACTGCCGTTCATATACATCAGACCTCTCCTTAATGTAGCGTACCAGCGGGCAGATCGATTCTTTTTTCAGGTATATTTCGATGGCATTGTTTCTCACGTCAAAAGTGAATGGTCCTGCAATACAGGTCTCCGGTTTGATGCCATGGATCGAACACCGGTGTTCGTGGTACATCACACAATACCCGTCGCCATTGGTCCGGAGCTTTTTGTAATGCCGTGAATCAATGGTGTCGTGAGGACATCCGAATTCGCAGAGAGTCTCGATACGTTTGCGGGTGAGAGGGGGTTTTGCTTCAATACAACACTTGCCCCCGCACTCCATACAGATCAGAGCCGCCAGGTCATCCCATTTGTCCATGTGCGCTTTCCTCGCAATATTCGGGATTCTTTACCGATCCCGCTGCCTCCGCCCGGCGAAGACATATCCTCTACATAACGATCTGACGGGAAATAAACCATGCGTATTGCCGTCGTCAGGAAAGGGTGATGCAGAGGATTCCGAGCGTCATGATCAGAGCTCCGGTAAACCGCTGCAGAAAACCGCTCTCATGAAACACGACCCAGCCCATGAGTACCGAAAACAGGATGCTCGAGCGCTTGAGCGAGATGACGAAGGGAACGATCTGTACCGTTAATGCAAGATTGATAGCGATGACCGAGAACGCAAGCGTACCTGCGGTGATCAGGATCAGGAGCGTATCCTTCGGCGCTAGAGCCGGGAAGGATCCTCCCCGTTTCCCGGCATACGCGAGAAATACCAGTGCGACGACGTAGCAGAACAGGGATGTCCCAAAAAAAGGATCCGAATGGATAATGAGAAGTTTTCCCATATTTGCGTCAATGGAGAAGAGAAACGCAACACCGATCATTGCAAGAACGCCGCGATTGCAGAGCACGCCCCGCAGGCCGCCGGTTTTCCCGCGGGGATGGAAGAGGATAAAAGAACCGATGAGGATGAGTCCAATACCCGCGATCCCGCCCGTGCTCGTCTGCTCCCCGAGAATGAACCAGGATGTCAGAATGAGAAATACCGGGGTAAGGGACAGGATCGGGATTGCCAGGGAAAGGTCTGTGTGACGAAGGGCTTCGAAATAGAGGAATGTGGCGCTGATCTCAATGGCGGCGGTTATCAGGATGAAGGGCGGAAGCTGGTCAGACCATGCGGGAAGACCCCGAGATACGGAGAGAGAAAGCAGCACCGTTGCGGTGATGGCATAGATTCCGGCGGCAAAAATATACCGGTCCATGTCGCGGATGCTCCGCTTGACCAGCGCGTAATAGAGGGCATCGCAGAAACCTCCTCCAAGAGCGAGGAATGCCCAGAACATCCTATAGAATTCGTACCAGAGGATGATATCCTCTGCTCCTTTTTCATTACTCGATTAACACCCGGTGCTGGCGTGGCTGGGTCGAATTCGTTCCCTCCCGCCATGGATCCGTTATTGTCCCAGAAAACTCATCCAGAACCTGTAAATCGGCAAATATTTAACCAGAAATTTCCCAAAATGAATAGAATGAGTTTAGTCTCACGGATCAGGAGCGTTCTGCAACCGTTGGCAGGTTCCGGAGAAGCCGCGGCACTGCGGAAGAAAGGGACGGATTATAACCGGGCCGGGAAGTACGCCGAGGCGGTCCAGGCGTACGAGCACTCTCTCGAGAAGGATCCGAACAATGCCGAAACATGGCATGACCGTGGCATTGCGCTCGGCCTCCTGGGGAAAAATCCAGCCGCACTCACCAGTTTTGACCGAGCTCTCGCCATTGACCGGAAATTTTCCCGTGCCTGGGGAGCCCGAGGAAACGTCCTGTCAGCGATGGGAAAACATCAGGAAGCCCTGTCCAGCTTCGATCGCGCTCTCGCCTTAAACCAGAAGGACGGTATCACCTGGTATCACAAGGGCAAAACATTTGAAGCAATGGGAAAGGCAGACGACGCTGCTGTTTGTTTCAAGACCGCACAAGAAAAAGGCTACAAACCATAATATCTCCGATCCTTTTTTAAACACGGCAGACATCTGACTCCTCATGCCGAGTCATGCGCAGGATTCTGCAGGACTCCTGAAAAAAGCGGATGCACTTCTTGCAGAAGAAAAGTTTGCGGACGCGGTCGCAGCCTATGACCGGGCCCTGAAGACCGCACCGGATGAGGCACGCGCCTGGAACAACCGCAGTGTCGCCCTTCAGCAGCTGAAGAAATACGAAGAAGCACTGTCCTCCTCACGGCGTGCGACGGAAATCCGCCCGGATTATGCCGATGCCTGGTTTAATACAGGAAATTCCCTGTTTGCACTCGCGAAGACTGAAGAAGCACTCGGAGCATTTGCCCGGGTCCTAGCCATCGATCCAGCGTACCTGCGGGCATGGACCAACCAGGGGATCTGTCTTTCTTCTCTCGGGAAGTACGAGAAAGCGATCGCTTCCTACGATGAGGTCCTCAGCCGGGACCCCCGGAATGTGAATGCCCTCTACAATCGCGGAATTGCGTACATGAACATGTCCACACTCCTTGAGTCACTCGCATCGTTCGAACAGGTGATCGCTGTGGCTCCCCGGAATGCCGAAGCATGGAGGATGAAAAGCATGATCCTGCGAAAACTGGGGCGCAGCGAAGAGGCAGATCAGGCAAAGAATACAGCAAAGGAACTCAGCCCGGGCTTTTATTGAAAAATAAAAAAATTTTTCGAATTTGTCTTCACAATCCAGATTGGAGAGAATATTGTTTTTATATCAGTGTACGGTCGAAGAAATCGATCATCTCCTGGAATGCATTCTTCGCAATGAAGCTCTCCGAGAGTTCACCCTGCGCAATCATGAATCCGTGCGGTTGGCCCTGGTAGACTTTCAGTTCGAAGTACTTGCCGGCGGAATCCAGAGTGCCGGTGTACCGGTAAATGTCGGTAACGTTGCTCGCCGCGTCCCGCGATCCATGGATGATCAGGATTGGGATATCCAGATCATCGATATACGCGACCGGGGCGGTCTGGTTGGCAAACCCGGTGCTGTACGGAAATCCGTACCATGCTACCGCGGAACCCAGATCTTTGACCTGGGGGGCAAACAGCATCGTGTACCGCCCTCCGGCGCAGAACCCGGTGAGCCCGAGGTGACTTGCATTCACCTCAGATCTCCCCCGCAGGTAGGTAATCGAATTGCGGATAACCCCCTCGACAACATCATCGGAGGGTTGCTGGGCGAAGGTCTGCCACTGTGGGGCAATGACCACGTAACCTTCTGCAGCGAAACGGTCCACCATGGTTCGGTAACCCGGTTCCAGTCCGTTGAAGGAGTGGATCAGTACAATCGCGGGATACCTGCCGGAGGCGGAAGGATAGGCGAGGTAGGCCGGATAACTGAGTCCGTTACTTGAGATATTCACCTGTTGCCGGATCACGGATATACTCCCGTTCGCCGGTGGAGTGCTTGCGCATCCTGCGATGAATCCAGCAAGGAGCAGCACGAGGAGAGCAAGGACCAGTGTTGTAGTAGAACGCATATGTTTTCATCCCCAGATGTCCCGATCTGATGCAACGATTCCTGTCGGGCTGCCGAAACCCTACAGATGCCCCGGTATAAAAATATATCTGCAAATGGGTTTCCGCACCGCGTAGCGGTGCCGGTTCCGGGATTCATCCACGAAATGGTTCCGGTGACTATCCCGAAAAAAGAATGCTGCCTATACGTCCGTGCGTTCGAGAAGATGGGAGATGATCTCCTGGAATATGTGCGGGTAACAGGCATCCTCTCCCCCTTCCAGGGACGGATTATCATTCACTTCGATTACGCAGGCTTCCCCTGCAGACTCTTTGATGTCAACCCCGTAGAAGCCCCGTCCGATCGCGTTTGCCGCGGCGAGGGCAAGGTTCACCACAACCGGCGGCACCTCCTCCTGGCTGACACTTTTTACCGCACAATACACAACATGCCCGTTTACAGTCGCCTGGATCTTGAACGTCTCGCTCGGGATGATGTACTTACAGGCATAGAGGAATTTCCCGTCCAGCACCCCGACCCTCCAGTCATACGTGCTCTCCACGTACTGCTGCACGACGATCCAGTCCGAGAGCTTCATGAACCGGGCGGCGGTGCGGACGAATTCCCGGGGCGTGTTCGCTTTTTCCACCCGCAGAGAGAACGAAGTCGATGGCTCCTTGAGAATCAGTGGTGTACCGAGCTCGGTAAAAAGCTGTGCGATCCGGGCTGGTGCAAGTTCTTTCCGGGAGAGAAAAACCGTTCTCGGGATCGCGACATGGTGCTGCATCAGGTGCAGGTACATATTCACCTTGTCCGAGCAGATCTGGATCGATCGCGGATCGTCAATAACCGGGATCCCGTGGAGCTCCGCCATCTTTGCCGCAACGAAACTGATGTTCATTGGATCGGTCCTGCTCCGGATGAAAAGGGCATCCACGGTGAGAATTTTTTTGATCTCCACCGGAAAAATGAAGTAGACCGTATGTCCCCGTGCTTCCGCACTGTCCCGGCAGCTGATGAGGGAGGTGAGCTGTTCGGAATTGCTAAGCGTCTGGCGGTCGACAAACACCCCGAGTTTACCCATGGGAACCCTCCCCGAGAACGTCCCGGATCAGCTGCCGGTCGCGGATCGAGAGCTTGGCAAATTTGAATGGCGTAAGGGAGGAAAGGGAGTACCCTTCATCCTTACGGACACAAACAAGCGTGAAAAGCGGAATCCGGAAGCAGCGGTAGATTTTCTCTGCGATGGATGCCATGCCCGTATCAGTTCCGGAGACTTTCCCAAAAACGCAGAGGGTATTGACCACCTGTGCCGGATCATCGATCTTCTGGTAACAGAACGGATACTTGAGTTTGTTCGTGATGTGTGTGATCAGCTCCCCGGCGGTATCGGGATTATTGAGCACGATATAATCTGCCGGATCGGAAAAATAGTTGATGC
>JAJRCL010000076.1 GCA_028679035.1 Methanomicrobiales archaeon
GAATGGACATACAGTGCGGGGAAACAGATACTCAGTAGCTCGATTACGTCAGATGGTTCTTACATTGTTGTCGGAACACACCGGAGCGGTTAAGTATATGTAATGGATAAAAAGGGAAAAGTCCTTTGGTCAAAAAATGAGGAAATCCCGGTGTATGGGGTCTCGATATCTCCCGAAGGATCGTTTGTTGCAGCTGCAACGGACAGACTGAAGCTTTTCTTCCTCTCCGGGGATGGCATCTGGATACGGAATACAGGGTTTTTTGTGTATAGCGTAGATCTTTCCTCGGATGCGGAATACATTATCGCGGGGTACGACGATGATCATGTCTATCTCTTCGACCGGGATGGAAATTATTTATGGGATTATCAGACGGGGGATTCCGTATACGGTGTCGCCATTTCGTATGATGGGTCTTCGATAGTTGCGGGATCCGATGATAATTGCGTGTATTTCTTTGACCAGAACGGCGATTTGCTGTGGTCATTCACAACAGGAAATGATGTGCGGAGTGTTGCGATTTCTGCAGACGGAAAATATGTGGTTGCAGGCTCTCATGATCGGGTCGTTTATTTGTTCAATTCGCAAGGGGTACTCCTTTGGAAATATGCAATGGGTGAACGATTAAATTCGGTTTCCATCTCACCTGACGGCCAGTATATTGCGGCATGTTCCGGGCCTAAAACGAAGATTTTCAATCAGACGGGTGCCATATTATGGGAGTATGATTCCGGCGTCACGGGGAAATATGTAGGGATCACTTCCCATGGCATCCGGATAGGACCGGAAATCACGACGGTTTCTCTCACATCATCTGCATCACATCTGCTCTATGGAACCGGGGGAGGAGATCAGACAATCTATTTCCTGTCTTTTCCGGAACAGATCCGCGATGCCCCTAAGGATTCCCATTTCGTAAATCCTCTGCTGCAGTCCTATTTGCACGATCTCAACGATTCCAGTGTAATCATGGTCGCTGATTGCTACATTACCTCCATTGCCAGTGCGGTAAAAGAAGAAGGAAACGAAACAGCGATAGTTCAGATAGCCGTGCCGGCATCATCATTAGATGTTTCCCTGAATCGAACGGTTGAAATTTATATGTGGACAGATGATCAGCAACAACCTGCCGTGCTTCCCACAAAATATGTAGGAAAGGATATGCAGGGATATCTTATTTTTGAGGCAACAGCACCTTCGATTAATGGAACATTCGCGGCCGTTCCTGCCCACCTGAATCCACCTGTTTCCCCCGAGATGAACGAACAGGTGAATCTGAATGCCTTCGTCATTGGAATTATCTCTCTTATTGTTTGTTTTGCAGGGATTGGTTTCTGGTGGAAGACCCAGAGCCGTGGGGAAAATAAACGCCCGATACAAACCGATGAAGAGGAGCTCAGGTCAGTACAGGAATCGCTTAAACCCTTGCTGAAAAAATAAAATGATTCTCCACCAGATTCTTTTTTTAAATAGATCCCGAAATGGAAAAAAATTCCTGAGGAATGCGATCTTTGGTGATTTTAACAATCCTGTTCCGAGGAATTGTGCAGGTAAATGGGATAAAGGAGGGTTATTCTTTCAATTCCTCGATCGCCAGCTGGTACATCCAGTCCACAAGGATGTCACACTCTTCCACCTGGCATTCGCGGTCACAGCCGATACAGGGTACCAGTTCCCCTCCGGCAAGGATAAGTGACGGTTCCACGCCCTTCTTTTTTCTCTTCAGAAGAAAGGTTTTGATCCCGTCTTTTTTAAATTCCAACCGGTCAATGACGCCCGCGTCGAGCAGCTTCTTTACAACCCTCGAGCATTTTCTGCTGTCGATGTTCAGTAACTTCCAGAGCTCGCTCTGCAGGACCCCTTCCGGGTGTGACTGGATAATTTTGAGGGCCTCAGCCTCGTAGTCTACCATAGGCAGTTCAGATGACCGGGGCGATAGTGAGGATGTTATTCCCCCGGATCACCACGGTTCCCAGGTTTCTCCCCCGCTGATTATCGATGTATTCGGTGGTCTCGTCCATGTGAATGTTCAGGTACTCATCCACCGCAATGAGCCTTCCCTGGAGTTTGCGGTGTTCGTCCTTGATCTCGACGACTATCTGCGAATCGACGAGGGCAAACACCTTCTTTATCGGGAGTACGATACTGGTCGCCATCTTGGCTTATGTGGTTGGTGGAACCTGATATAATTTTCCCTGCCTCATTTACGGAATTCATTCGCGGAAATGGATTAATTCATGAAAAAAAGTGTTATATGACGATTTTTGACGCGCAAAAAGGATCAGGAGGACATGGCCATCCCGTCCCTGAGGTGAGGATCCATCATGATACGCCGGGAAACAGCGCAAAAAATTCGTTTATCCGGTGAAAAATGAGGATTATTCTATGAGCGGTTCCCAGCGGGAGCGCAGATTCTCCTCAACAAGGGGGAGTGTCGTGTATTCCATCTCCTCAAGGGAGAGACGGTGCGGTTCGAAGGGGCCATGCGCTCGCAGAACATCGGCGAGTTCATTGCACCGTTGCCGCACCCGGTCGAACCCTGGATCGTCGAACATGTCCACCGGACCGATCAGCTTTCCATCGCTCACCTGGAATCCCATGCAGATCACCCGCGGCGGGCCATCGAACCGTGTACAGTTTGCATCGCAGAGCCCGACTGGCATGAACGGCCCGTGGTGGGATCCCCGCATCCAGCCGGCGACAATGATTGGTGTGGAGAAGGCCTCGACAACCTCTCCGACCGCAGGAAGTCCGCTCTGGGCACGGACGATCATAACCGGGTCGTCC
>JAJRCL010000077.1 GCA_028679035.1 Methanomicrobiales archaeon
CGGCCTTCATGAGCTCGTCGCACTTCATCTTCACTTCTTCCGGAGTTCCGGCGATGGTGAAGGCGTCGATTTCCTTGTCGCTGACAAGTTCTCCGACCGTCTTGAAGTCGAACTTTCCAAGTGCTACTTTGATCTTCGCAACGGTGTCTAAGTTCAGCCCATGGCGGGTCAGGAGCTCCGGCGGTGAGCCGGCGGCGATAAACGCAGCGACAATCTTTGCCGCGTTGCGGGCCTTGTTCTTGTTCTTGTCAATGGACATGGCCGTGTATGCACCGATGTCAAAGCCTTTCTTACCTACCTTTTCGGCAGCTGCTTTGATGATCGGGATAGCGACCTGGAAGTCCTTCGGGTTGGACGCGTTGATGAGTGCACCGTCTCCGACTCTTCCGGCGAGGTCAAGGACTTTGGGTCCCTGTGCACCGATGTAGATCGGAACGCCTTTCTTCTTGTCGGGAAGGTTGACACCGGTCAGTTTCGCCCCGTCATAGTTGAAGAACTGGCGGTTGGGCATCTTGTTCACCGTCTCACCAGTACACAGCTGGCGGATCACGGCGACGGCTTCTTCAAGCCGGGCGACCGGTTTCTCACCCTGGATAGCAATTTTGGGCAGGGTGGAGAGATCCCCCGGTCCAATACCTAGGACTGCACGTCCGTCGGAAATCTCGTTGAGCGTGCAGAAGAAGGATGCCATCGCAGCGGGGGTGTCCGTGAATGCGTTCATGATACCCGGCCCCATCTTCAGGCTCGTGGTATTCATAGCGATTGCGGCAAGAGTAGGATAGCAGTGGCGGTTATTGTAGTGGTTAGTAATCCATGCAAAGTCGATATCTTTGGATTCTGCAAGTTTGCAGAAGTTAACGACTTGTTTAACGTTTATGTTACCGGGAACAAATTCAATTCCATAGCTCAAGGCATTTCACCTCATGAACTAATAACGCACCGAGAGTTAAATACGTTACCTTTTTTTGTTCGACCGTTATTATCCTCGAATTTCAGGAGCGAATCACGCCAAAAGAGGGCATTAGGAACGAAATACAGGATGGACAGATGCGAAGCTTATATCGTCCTGTCCACTGAGTAGTACACAAGCTCATGCGGGTTCTCGCTATCGGCCTCGGCGGAGCCGGGTCCCGGATCGTTGATCATCTCTATGACCATGACTGCCGGAGCCGCATCTGCTGTATGAAGGCGCTGGCAGTGGATCTGGATCCCAATTCGCTCCAGCAGTTGCGTTACCTTCCTTCAGAATGCCGCATGTTTTTCCCTCCCATCGATCCCCACCACCCTTACGACATCGAACACGTGATCCATATTGACGAAGTGATGACCCGTATCCAGCACATAGATACGATTCAGATCGACGCGATCCTCATCTGTTGCGGGCTAGGTGGAGAAATGGTACAGACGGCGCCCCGCATAATCCACGATCTAAGGAAATCTTTCATCGAACCGGTGTTCGTGGTCGCCACCATTCCTTCCCGGAACGAAGGTATGAAACGATCGGCGAAGGCGTTCGAAGACCTGGAGATGCTCCGGGAGAAGGTGGACGCGCTCATTCTGTTTGATAACGAACTGCTCATGCAGAAAGTGGTCATGGCTGCGGACGAAAAGGCGGCCCCCCCGCCGGAACCTGTGTTCCTGCGGGAAATACGGAAGATCCTTCCCGAGAATCCCCGGGACACGTATTTCCTGATGAATGATCGAATTGCCCGCAACATCGGGCTGCTTCTCCGAGCCGGTGAGTTCAACGAACGCGGGCTTGAGGTCGCCGAGGTGGTGCTGGATGCCGGAGAAGTATTGAAGACCCTCACCCATATGGGGATTATCTCCGTCGGGTACGCGGTTGACGAACTGGAGCCCCAGAGCTGGTTCTCACGGTTCCGGCCGAGGAAACCCACCATCGAAAGCACCCACACGAAGGCGGCCCGCATTGTCAGCCTGGCAAAGCGAGCGGTGTACGAGGAGAGCTCGATCTCCTGTGACCTCACCAGCGCACAGAAGGCCCTGGTTCTGATCGCCGGACCCTCACATGAGCTTTCCATGCGCGGGTTTCAGACCGTCCGGAAATGGATCGATCGCAGCATCTCGGGACTCGAGATGCGATCCGGGGACTATCCGGTGAAAAACACCCGGTACATCGGTATCATCATCGTCCTGGCAGGACTGACGAACGTTCCGCGGATCGAAGAGTTGCGGTCGATGTACGAAAAGAGCCTGGAAGAGAACAGCGTTGCCACGGTCCTTCCGGAGGCCGCCGTTCCCTCCAGGGAGTCTCCGGCCGCCCCTGCCGTCACAGAAAAATCAGTGGTGGATTCTTCGGCTCCCTCCCCAGAGTCCGTTCCTACGATCCCGGTATCAGGGACTGAGCCCCCGGTCATGGAAACACAAAAGGCAGCTGAAACCGCGGGACCGGGACCCGAACCTCTGGTGGACGTGTCCGCCCATAAACCGAAAAGGTCTTCCCGGAAAAAGGACACGGAAGAAGAGCTCACCCCTACTCCCAAA
>JAJRCL010000078.1 GCA_028679035.1 Methanomicrobiales archaeon
CCCGACTTCGTGATTTTCGACGAATTGCGCAAGAACGAAGACTTTGGCGTGTATTCCGATCTGCGCCTCTCCGGCGTTGGCATGATCGGTGTGGTGCATGCCCTGGGTACCGGGGATGCTCTCTGGCGGTTCTTTGACCGTGTGGCGTTCGGCGTACTCCCGCAGATCATCAACACCATCATCTTTATGCAGGGCGGTGAGGTCACCCGGTTGTTCGACCTGTCCTTTTCCATGAAAGTTCCGGAAGGGATGAGCGGAAACGGGCACCCGTGTCCGGTGATCATCGTGAAGGACCGGGAAACCGACGAGATTGAGCTGGAGATCTTCAAATATGACGGGGAGACCATCCTGCTCCCCGGTAAGGGGAAGGCAGCGCCAAAAGCGGCCGGAGCCCCTCCGGCGGAAGAAAAGTTCTCCTGGAAACTGGCTGAGAAAGAGATCCAGCGGGAAATCGGGAGGTACACCGACGGGCATGTTGAAGTAAAGATGCTCTCGGATACCAAAGCCCTGGTGTATATCGATGACAAGGATGTCCCGGCAGCAATCGGGAAGGGCGGGAAAAATGTCTCTTCCATCGTGAACAAACTCGGGATTGGCATCGACATCCGCCCGAAAAGCGAGCTGGAGAAACCGGAACCGGAAGGAGATCTCATTCTCGAGGGCGGGATACGGATACATACCGATAAGCGGCAACTGGCCATCATCGCCACCGAGCACAAGGGGAAGATCGTTGATGTCTTTTCGGGAAAGGAATACCTGTTCACGGCGACGGTGAACGATGACGGGGAGATCCATCTCGCGAAAAACAGCACGATTGCCCAGGAAATGATCCGCCGCCACCAGAATGGGGAGATAATCCGTCTGCGCCCGGTGTAAAACGGAGGACAGCACGTGGCAGAATTCAACCTGCGGCAGTTTGAGGAGGAGCTGTCGCCTTCCTGGGGTCCTGCGTTCGAGACGAATCCAACCAGCGGGAAAAAATTTTATTTAAACGTCGCATTCCCCTATCCGAGTGGAGCGATGCACGTCGGCCATGGGCGGACCTACACGGTTCCGGACGTAATCGCACGGTTCTGGAGGATGCGGGGATACAATGTGCTCTTTCCCATGGGCTTCCACGTGACCGGCACACCGGTGATCGGGATCTCGCACCGGATCGCAGTTGGTGACGAAAAGACCATCCGCCTCTACCGGGACCTCTACCATGTCCCGCAGGAGGTCATGGACCGGTTCAGCGAGCCGATGACCATCGTACGGCACTTCTCCGGGGAGTACGAACGCCTCATGCGCCGCCTCGGATATTCCATTGACTGGCGCAGACGGTTCATCACGGTGGACCCGCAGTTCTCCAAATTCGTGGAATGGCAGTATAAACACCTGCACGAGCAGAACCGTGTGGTACGGGGAGAGCACCCGGTCAAATACTGTCCGCAGTGCGATAATCCGGTCGGCGATCATGACCTTCTGGAGGGCGATAAGGCGGAGATCGTCCGGTTCACCCTGGTCATGTTCTCGTACGGGGACGCTTTCATCCCGACCGCGACCCTGCGGCCGGAAACCGTCTACGGCGTCACCAATCTCTGGGTCAACCCTGCCGTGACGTATGTCCGGGCGAACGTGGACGGGAGCACCTGGATCGTGAGCAAAGAGGCGGCAGACAAACTCCGGCTCCAGGACCACGAGGTCGAGATCCTTAGCCTGGTGCCGGGGAGCTCTCTTATCGGAAACCAGGTTACCCACCCGATGGTTGACCGCAGTATCCCGATCCTCCCTGCACCCTTCGTGGATCCGGATATGGCGACCGGCATGGTGATGAGTGTTCCGGCCCATGCCCCCTTCGATTTCGTTGCCCTTCGGGATATCCAGGCACAGGGGAAATATACCGCCATCACCCTGATCCCGTTAATTCAGATTACCGGATCTACACGGCTCCCGGTTGAAGAAGCCGTCGAGAAGGCCGGGATCAAAGATCAGGACGACCCCCGCCTGGAGAGCATCACGCAGGAAGTGTACAGCGCCGAATTTTCCCGCGGGCGGATGCTCCCCGAGTACGGAGGACTACCGGTACGGCAGGCCCGGGATGAGGTTGCCAGCCGGATGCTCGCTGAGTTTGGTTCCGTCGTGATGTACGATTTCGACACACGGTCGGTCGTATGCCGCTGCGGTGGAAGGGTGTTTGTCAGGATCCTCCATGACCAGTGGTTCCTGAATTACGCAGCCCCGGACTGGAAAGAGCAGGTTCACGGGCAGCTTGCAGCAATGCAGCTCGTTCCACCGGAAATGCGGATCGAGTTTGACCGCACCGTCGACTGGCTGAAGGACTGGGCCTGCACGCGCCGGGTTGGTCTCGGGACCAAGCTTCCCTGGGACCCGGCATGGATTATCGAGCCACTGTCCGACTCGACTATCTACATGGCGTATTACACCATTGCCCACCGGCTGAAAAAACTCCCGGCGGCAGATCTGACACCGGAGGTCTTTGATTATATATTCCTGGGCAGGGGTGCACCGCCTGAGATACCCGGAATCGACGAGATCCGCAAGGAGTTCCTGTACTGGTACCCGTACGATTACCGGTTCTCGGCAAAAGACCTCATATCGAACCATCTTACTTTCCAGCTCTTCCATCACAAGGCGGTACTACCTGAACAGTTGCAGCCCCGCGGCATGGTTATATTCGGCATGGGCCTCCTGAACGGCGCAAAGATGTCGTCCAGCAAAGGAAATGTCGTGCTCCTGGAAGATGCGATTAATGAGTTTGGGGCGGACACGGTCCGGATGTTCCTTGTCGGGAGTGCAGAGCCCTGGCAGGACTTCGACTGGAGAAACGAACTTGTCACCTCCACCCGAAAGCAGATCGAGCGTTTCTGGAATACGGTCCAGGAGGCTGCCGCTGCCGGCATCGCTCCGCAGACGGCTGTGGACGCGTGGTTCATGAGCCGGCTGCAGCAGCGGATCCGTAAGACAACCGAAGCCCTGGCCGGGTTCCAGACGCGGCAGGCGCTCCAGGAGGCATATTTCGGGATCGAAGCAGATCTGAAGTGGTACCGCCGGCGCGTCCCTCCCGACCGGGCCGGTAGCAGGATGTACCCCGAGCTCATCTCGGTCTGGATCCGCCTGCTTGCACCCTTCATTCCCTACACGACCGAGAAGCTCTGGCAGCAGTGCGGTGGTGAGGGCATGGTCGCTTTTGCCCCCTGGCCGGAGGCGGACGAGAGCAGGATCCAGCCAAACCTCGAAACACGGGAAGAGCTCCTGATGCGTACTGTCGAGGACATCGAATCCATCCGGAAACTGATCCAGATCACGCCCGCATCCATCACGCTCTATACCGCACCGGCGTGGAAATGGGACCTGTTCCAGACGATCGCTTCGGCGGCCGACCGCACAACCGTGGTAAAAGAGGTAATGAAGGATGCCGAAATGCGTAAACGGGGAAAGACTGCAGTCGGGGCAATCACCCAGATCACGACCCTGATCCACCGTCTCGGGCCTGACCTTGTTGCCCGTCTCCGAAAGACAGCGATCAATGAGAAAGAATTCTTTGAAGAAGTACGCGAGTATCTCGAACGGGAATTCAATGTCCCGGTACATGTCGTCGAAGGCGGGGAAGGAATGCACCCCAAGGCAGGCGGCGCCATTCCCTTCAAGCCGGCGATCGTGATCGAATAATCCTTTTTTATTTCCTGCGAATCGCTCGTCTGGAAAAAAATACTGTTTTGTTATGATTCTTCTTCAGCGGCTTTCTTTGCCCGCTTTACCCGTTCTTTCGTATTGAAGCCCGTCGTCTCCTCGAGAAACTGGCGGAACCGTTTATTCGTATCCAGGATCATCGCATCCGGGGCATCCTTGTTCGACTCGGTGTCGATGATGATGCTTTTGCCACCCTCGCCGAGACGGACTTCAAGACGTTTCAGGGCTCCATAGGAAATGGAAAGGATCCCATTTTCCTCCCGGGGAGGTATCCCGAAATAGGTGGTGGAGGCCTGAACAACCCTTTCCTTCAGATCATGGGTTAATCCTCTCTTTACCTGAAATTCTTGCATAATATTTTTTAAGGCATTCAGCTATGTAAGGTTACCCTGAGGGGTGATGACATGAAGGATCTCCCTAACTTTATCCGACGGCCTGAGATCAGGATCGAATCGAAACCCCTGGCCGGGTCTGATATTTCCGTTCTCCTGGGAATTCCGGGGAGCGGTCTCGTGGGAAGCATCGCACTTTCCTACATGATGGATCAGCTGAAGTTCGATCAGATCGGCGGTGTGATCCACGAGGATTTTCCTCCGTTTGCGATGATGCAGAACGGTGTGATCAATACCCCGATGCGGATCTACCAGAAAGAGAACTTTGCCGCCGTTGTTGCGGATTTTCCCCTGCACCCGGCCCTCTGCTACTGGCTTGCAAAAGATCTCCTGGACTGGCTCTCCCAGTTTTCTGTCAAGGAAGTGGTCTCTATCGCCGGGATCGTCACCAACGAACCGGAAAAGCGGGTTTTCGGTGTTGCCACAACCACGGAAGTTCTCGAGCGCATCAAGGAATCGACCTTGATCCTTCCCATGGGAAGCATCTCCGGAATCCCGGCCAGTATCCTTTCGGAATGCAAAATCCGGAATATCCCGGGCATCGGCCTGCTGGGAGAGACGATCAATGCGCCGGACCCCCGGGCGGCTGCCGCTGCGATCACGGTGTTGAATAAGATCTATGGCCTGAACCTCGATACCGGGCCCCTGATCGAACAGGCAACTGAGATCGAAGCAGCGATGCACCGTATCTCTGAGGAGATCCAGACGACCGATGTACTGCAGAAGAAGGAACAGCTTCCGATGTACGGGTGATCGACATGGAGTGTGCAGCATTAACCGGCATATCCCCCTCCATCATCGACAGTCTCAAAGGAGGCAGACCCCGTACGCTCGAGCTCCAGAGTGCACACAATATTATCACCCTCCGTAACGTGGAACCGGGATCCATCATATTTCTCACTTCCGTCGATCTCGAAGATCTTTCGGAGGGCGACGCGGGGATTGTTGTCAACGTCCTCTCTATCACCATCAGCATGAAGCGGCTCATCGGCTTTATCAGCCCGCCAGCCATTGTCGAGGAACGGGAACGGACCTCCGCCCGGATACAGGTCCGGTATGGATGCAATTCATTTGTGAAGAGTGTTCTGAGCAAAGGGCTCGGTAATCCGACCGTCATTGAAGTAATAAAATCACCCTGCTACCGCGCAGGATAAATGCCCTTTTTTCGGGTTCCTTCAAACAGGTGCCTACGTTATTCATCGACTCGGAACGTGGCAGATACTGATTTACCCGGATCCTTGCATTTCGCGTCGCACCCGCCGTTCCTTCGCCAATCTTTAATGCAGGCGATGCCTAAGATGTATCCTGCAGGGCTTGTGGCCTAGCCTGGACAGAGCGCCGGGCTTCTAACCCGGATGTCGGGGGTTCAAATCCCCCCAAGCCCGTTTTTTATCACGATGTGATTGTTCCGATTCTTCATTTTTTATTTTATCAATCCGGCTGAATGATAGTTGATGAGAGACGTTCCGCGCTCAGCAGGAGAACCCGAAGGCTGGAATGCGTCGCATGTACTCCTGCAAAACGGAGCATTTTCACGGAAAATGCGGCTGCATCGTCGATAATCCTGGTTTCCGGAATTTTCCGGTACATATGCATCTTCATGCATTGCCATGTCAACAACTCACCATAATATATATAGAACTACAAACCAACTTTTCCGGCTGAAAAAAACTGGAGGATACGAATGTCACAACTTACAGGGCAACCCATTTTCATCCTGAAGGAAGGAAGTTCCCGCACCCGGGGACGGGATGCACAGGGATCGAACTTTGCCGCGGCTAAGGCAGTGGCAGGTGCCGTACGGACGACACTTGGCCCCCGCGGGATGGACAAGATGCTGGTCGATTCCATGGGAGACGTCACGATCACCAACGACGGCGTGACGATTCTCAAGGAAATGGATATCGAGCACCCGGCGGCCAAGATGATGGTCGAGGTGGCAAAAACCCAGGACGATGAGGTCGGGGACGGAACCACCACGGCGGTCGTCATCGCGGGAGAACTCCTGAAAGAGGCAGAGGATCTGATCGAACAGGATATCCACCCGACCGTCATCGCCCAGGGATACCGGCAGGCATCGGAGAAGGCACAGGAGATCCTGCGTTCCATTGCAATCGACGTCAAGCGGTCGGACAAGGAAATGCTGCGCCGGATTGCTGCAACCGCAATGACCGGGAAAAGTGCAGAAATGGCCCGGGATGTCTTTACCGATCTCGTGGTGAAAGCGGTCTCCATGGTCGCTGATAAAGAGGGACCGGTCGACATCAATAATGTGAAAGTGGAGAAGAAGGTCGGCGGAGCGATCGAGGATTCCGAGGTTATTGAAGGAATCGTCATGGATAAGGAACGGGTCCACCCCCAGATGCCCCGCAAGGTGGAAAATGCAAAAATCCTTCTCCTGAATGCCGCCCTCGAATTCAAGAAAACCGAAGTGAACGCCGAGATCAAGCTCACGAGTCCGAATCAGCTCCAGGGATACCTGGATGAAGAGGAGCGCATGATCCGCTCGCTCGTCGATAAGGTTGCGAAGAGCGGGGCAAATGTCCTTTTCTGCCAGAAAGGTATTGACGACATCGCCCAGCACTTCCTGACCAAGGCCGGTATCTTTGCCGTGCGCCGGGTGACGAAATCCGATATGGAGAAACTTGCCCGGGCAACCGGAGCAAACATCCTCAACACGATCGAAGCCGTTACGAAAGCGGACCTGGGGAGCGCCGGCATCGTCGAAGAGCGCCGGGTAAAGGAAGAGGGTATGATCTACGTCGAGAAGTGCAAGAACCCGAAGGCAGTTTCCATCGTCCTGCGGGGCGGAACGGAGCACGTCGTCGATGAGATGGAACGTGCCATGCACGATGCGATCCGGGTCGTCGGCGTTGTCATGGAGGACGGGAAAATTGTCGCCGGAGGCGGAGCACCAGAAGTCGAGCTCGCCATGCGCCTGAAAGAATTTGCGGCAACCGTCGGAGGTCGTGCGCAGCTCGCGATCGAAGCATTCGCCAATGCCATGGAAATCATTCCCCGCACGCTCGCAGAGAATGCCGGTCTTGACTCCATCGACATGCTGGTCGACCTGCGATCCGCTCACGAGAAGGGCAAGAAGAATGTCGGCCTGGATGTCATCGAAGGAAAGACCGTCGACATGCTCAGAAAGGGGGTCATCGAACCACTCCGTGTGAAAACACAGGCTATCTCCAGCTCCACGGAAGCGGCATCCATGATCCTGCGCATCGATGATGTCATCGCCTCCTCCAAATCTGCCCCCATGGGGCCCCCTGGCGGTCAGCCCGGCATGGGTATGGAAGATATGTAATAGAATCCTCTTTTTTTCTCACGCCTTTTTACTAATTCCCGGTGAGGGACCAGAATACTCTGCCACCAAGGCGTCTCTCCCGGGTATAATCTCCTGCGTTATCCGGCTGTTTCGCATCGAGGATAATTAGAGACTTACAATGCAGGAAAAAACGAAAAAAGAGATTTTATGGCTTATTCAGGCTTGCTGATAAGCTTGGTCTTGGAGACGATCATGCCGTCCTTCTTGTGGGGCTTGCGGAGGACCGAATCCATACCTTTCTCAATCTCACGTGCTGCATCGCAGAGACCGGCGGCGACCCGCATCATTTCGTGGGCGCTGGTAACGATCGGGACATAGTCGACGTATTCCTTGGTCATGAAGCAGCCCTTCACGTTCACTCCGGCGACTGCGGCAGCGATCTCATAGGCTGCCCGTGCCTTTGCGAGCGCGTACGGGTTTGAGAATTCTCCTTCTATGGCCTTCTCGGCGGACATCACGATCTTCGGGAGCTCGAGGCTTGCACCGGACTTTCCTGCCTTCACCTGGTCGATGACCTTGTCGAGTGCAACCTGCATC
This sequence comes from Methanomicrobiales archaeon, assembly GCA_028679035.1. Lineage (GTDB taxonomy): Archaea > Halobacteriota > Methanomicrobia > Methanomicrobiales > JACTUA01 > JAJRCL01. The sequence continues at coordinate 7,954 of JAJRCL010000078.1, forward strand.
TTGCGGAATGCACCGGTGAGTGCGAGCACTTTCACGAGGTTGCCGTTGTAGTCGGCCATTTCGATGGGGTCAAGGAACTCACGCCGGGCACCAATCATGGAGTCTGCCTTCATGATGATGTAGCCGAACTTGCTTGCCTTCAGTGCTTCCCACTGTTCCTTCTTCGTGGTGATGTCGTCGGTGATGACAACAACCGGGATCCCGGCTGCCAGGAGCGCTTCACGTGCACCGGTTGGTCCCGGAAGGACGCCGTTGGGTGAGACAACAACACAGAAGTCAGGCTTCCATGCCTTCATGTTGGTGACGACGCGGTCAATGTCCTCCGGCTGGAGTTTGGTTCCGCTCGTTGCCATGAAGGTCTGCATATCCTCTCGGTCGGCTCGCTCATCAAGGAGGAGCTCACACATAACGCCGCTTGCAATATTGCCCAATTTGGCAATTCCTACTTTAACAACCATCTTTCACACCTCGTATTTAGTTTTAACAGGTAGTATCCACACAAAAGAAATATAAACATTGTGGAATCCCCTTTTTTCTGACCGGAGTTAAGGAAAATTGTTTAAATTTCGGAAAGAATATGCTATGTATGAAGGAAAGCCTCCTCACCGATCGACAAAAGGATATCCTGCGGTACAGGAAGAGGGGCATGACCCAGCAGCAGATCGCCGACGTGATTGCAACCTCCAAGGCAAATGTCTGCACGATTGAAAAATCCGCCCAGAAAAATATCGCACGGGCAAAAGAGACCTTAAAATTCCTCCACACACTGGACGGGATCCCGCTCTGTACGGTGCGGAGCGGGACCGACCTGATCGAGGCGGCAAAGGCAATTTTCCTGCAGGCGGAGAAGGTGAACATCAAGGTGAAGTATGATACCATCTCCCTTATCAACCGCCTGATGGAACAGAACCCGGAGAAATTCCGTGCCCGGTTTGTGCGCGACGATGTCGAAGTATATGTCAGCCAGGACGGGGACATATTCGCTGAATAATAGTCGTCAGTGGGATAGTGCAATCCCGATCCAGCCCACCATCAGACTGGCGAGAACGGGCCGCTCACATGAGGCGATGATCCCGGATATGCTTTTTTACACAGGTCCCGGCAAGGTGTTTCGACGCACCCATTCGCGCGGATTCCCCATAGGTTTATATAAAAATCTCTTCAAGTAATAAGAAGCCTCTATGAGGTAATCATGTGCGTGGAATGGTTGACAACAGGTCGTACAGACTGAAAATCGCCATTCCGTCGTCGTTTACGGTGGAATCAGCAGACCCTAAACTCAGGGCATACAAAGTCGGCCAGGTTGCTCGTGCTGCGAGCATCTTCCGGGTCGACGAAGTCGCCGTGTACCGGGATCCGGAACATGACGGGTCGCGGGAAATGCTCGCGCTGCTCCGGTACGCCGAAACGCCACAGTATCTCCGCAAACATCTCTTCAAACCATCGCAGGAACTGAGATATGCGGGCGTACTGCCGCCGCTCAGGTTACCCACGCATAGAGTCCATGCCCCTCTCGCAGAAGGGCAGATCAGAGAAGGAGTTGTGCTTCGGCGCAACGGGATGACAGAAGACGGATCTGACGCTGCCGCATGGGTGGACGTTGGTGCAACGAGCCCGGTTCCCGCTGCAGAAATGCTGCATACGGGAAAGCGGATAACCGTCAGGATCTATTCGCGAGACGGAAAATTCTGGTGCACACCAGAGAAATTCCCGGGATATCCGGGATACGCAACGCGGTACTATCCGACGCTGTCGGGTCTCATCGACAGGCAGTCACAGGTGATCATCACCTCCGTTGAAGGTGAACGGATCTCCTGCGATCTCCTCCAGAGGCTCCGAAAGCAGCGATCGGGTGACATGATGGTCATCTTCGGTTCCCCCCACCGGGGAGTGGGACCGATCCTCGGGGACGAAGGACATGCACTGTCCGAGTTCCCCTGCACCATCATCAATGTCGTGCCGGACCAGGGTTCGGCAACGGTACGCACCGAGGAAGCCGTCTTTGCGGCACTCGCACTGATCAACATCATCGAATAGATCGAGGTTGAAAGAACCATGGCAAAGACAACAAGACCGCGGAGAGGATCCCTTGCCTACAGTCCACGGACCCGGGCGAAAAGTCAGGTCCCGAAATACAAGTCGTGGCAGGAGAGGGAGGGAACTCCGGGATTACAGGCCTTCGCCGGTTACAAGGTCGGCATGACACACGTGATCATGGTTGACGACCATAAGAGCAGCCCCACAGAAGGTAAGGATATCGTGGTACCGGTCACCGTTATTGAAGTTCCGGCCATGAAGGTCGCAGCAATCCGCGCGTACGCAAAGGATACCTATGGACTGCGACCCTTTACCGAGGCATGGTCCGCTGATGCTGACCCGGCTCTCTCACGGAGGATTACGCTGCCGAAGAACCCGGAGACCGCAGAAGGCATTGCGGCTATTGAGACAGGAATTACGAAGGGAATCGTCGACGACCTGTTTGCGATCGTGCACACCGTCCCCGGTATTGTCAGCGGGATCCCCAAGAAGGTCCCGGAGCTGATGGAAGTACGGATCGGGGGAGGAAGCATTCCTGAGCGGTTCGCGTTTGCAAAAGACCTGCTCGGCAAAGAGGTCGAGGTCGGAACGATCATCCAGCCCGGTGCATATGCGGACATCACCGCTATCACGAAAGGGAAAGGAACCCAGGGCCCGATCAAACGGTGGGGCGTGAAACTGCGGAAGAGGAAACACTCCCGCGGAGGCAAGGAACGGCACATCGGAACGCTGGGGCCATGGCATCCGCACCACATCCGGTGGCAGATCCCGCAGCTCGGCCAGATGGGGTACCAGCAGCGTACCGAGTTCAACAAACGTATCCTGAAGATCGGGACGAACAGCGACGAGATCAACCCGTCCGGCGGATTTCTCCACTACGGACAGGTCCGTAACACGTTTATCATCGTCAAAGGTTCCATCCCGGGACCGACGAAGCGGCTGATCCGGATCCGTCCTGCGGTACGCATCGGCGAACACCGTATCCGCATTCCGGCGATCTCCTACGTGAGCATCGAGAGCAAGCAGGGGGCCTGAACATGAAATCTGACGTACGTGGACTGGATGGGAGCGTGGTCGAGGAGATCGAACTTCCGGCCATTTTCGAAGAAGAATTCCGTCCCGATATCATCAAACGGGCAGTCCTCGCTCTCCAGAGCACACGGCTGCAGCCGCACGGAGTATATCCCTATGCGGGAATCCGCACATCGGCGCACTCCTGGGGGAGTGGACGGGGCGTGTCGCATGTCCCCCGTATCAAGAACGGGTCACGTGCAGCCCGCGTTCCACAGGCACGGGGCGGACGGGAAGCGCATCCACCTGTTGTCCAGAAAGTCCTTGTTGAGAAGATCAACAAGAAAGAGAAGAGAAAAGCCCTGTTTTCGGCAGTCGCAGCAACCATCTCTCCGGAGATCGTCCGCAGCAGGGGACACGTGTTCACCGGCCCGCTTCCTCTCGTTATGACCGATGCGTTCGGCTTGCTTGAGAAGACTGCGGAAGTCATCAGCGCACTGTCAGCCGTCGGCGTCTACGGGGACGTTGAGCGTGCAAAGGGCAGCAGGAAAGTGCGTGCCGGCCGTGGTAAACTGCGTGGAAGACGCATTAAACAGCGGAAAAGCGTGCTGATCGTCACCGCCGACGACCCGCTGAAGGCAGCGTCCAACCTTCCGGGAGTGGACACAGTCAGCGTTTCGCAGCTGAACTGTGAACTGCTCGCACCCGGTACCATGCCTGGACGCCTGACGCTCTGGACGGTCGGGGCAGTACGGAAGCTGGAGGAGTTCCAATGAAGCTCAAGTACCCCTTCGTTACGGAAAAGGCAATGATGCTCCTGGAGCGGGAAAACAAGCTCCAGTTCCTCGTCCGCCGTGAAGCCACGAAGGAGGAAATAAAACGCGAGATCGAACGGGCCTTTGAGAAAGAGGTGACCGCGGTCCGGACCATCATGACGATGAAGGGGGAGAAGAAGGCAATCATCAGTTTCACTGATGAGAAGGCCGCTGAGGAAATTCTCAGCCGGCTCGGGATAATGTAGGTGACCGCACATGGGACATAGAATTCAGACACAGAACAGGGGCAAAGGCGGACCCTCATACCGTGCACCATCCCACAACTACAAGGCCGAGCTGAAACACCCCGGATCCGTCGATGCCATCATTCGCGGAAACATTCTGGACATCGAGCATGATCCGGCACGGCACACCCCGATCGCATTCGTGCAGCTCGAGGACAAATCCAAACAGTATGTCCTCGTCGCGGAAGGAATGGGCGTTGGAGACGTGCTGTCCTGGGGCCCGGGAAGCGAAGTGAAGAACGGGAATACCCTTCCCCTGGATGAGATCCCTATCGGGGCATTTATCCACAACATCGAAGCCCGCCCCAATGACGGCGGTAAGTTCGTACGGGCAAGCGGTGTGCAGGCAGTTGTCATGGGTCGATCCGAAGACAACCGCATCGGCGTGCGTATGCCCAGCGCGAAAATGAAGTGGTTCAATGCACGCTGCCGGGCGACCATCGGGATCGTTGCCGGCGGTGGCCGCAGTGAGAAACCATTCGTGAAAGCCGGGAAGAAGTTCCACAAGATGCAGAACACGGCATCGAAATGGCCGAATGTCCGCGGGGTTGCCATGAACGTCATCGATCACCCCTTCGGCGGCGGCGCACACCAGCATGCCGGAAGACCAAAGACCGTTTCGCGGGGCACGCCACCAGGAAGGAAAGTCGGCCTCGTAGCAGCGAGAAGAACAGGGATCAAGAAGAAGTGAGGTAGGACGTTATGGTACGAAAAGTCGCAAAAAGAGTCCCCCGAAGGCGGGAAGAGTACACCTACCGGGGCTTCACGCTCGACGAGCTGAAACAGAAGGGAATGACCGAGCTCGTGAACCTTATGCCGGCGAGGGCACGTCGCAAAGTCCGGCGCGGATTCACCCGGGATGAGGAGAAATTCCTCACTACCATCCGGGAAGGAGCATCACCGGTGCGGACGCACCTCCGTTCCATGGTTGTGCTTCCGGAAATGGTCGGCGTCGCTCTTGAAGTCCACAACGGAAAGGAGTTCGTCAAGGTCGAGCTTGCCCCGGAATCACTCTTCCACTATCTGGGAGAGTTTGCACTGACCAGGAAACGCGTTACGCATGGGAGTGCCGGTATCGGTGCGACCCGTTCAAGTAAGTATGTTCCCCTGAAGTGATGGCGATGGCAAAGACAGAGTATTCACGAAAAGTGGAGGGAGAGGGGTTCGCACAGGCAAAGGCCAGTGAGATACCCGTTTCGCCCAAACATGCGATTGAAATCGCCGACTTCATCCGGCACATGAATACCACGGACGCGATCGCGTACCTGGAAGAGGTCGTCGCGAAGAAGAAGGCGATCCCGTTCAAGCACTTCAACCGGAACGTCGCCCACAAAAAGAGCCTGGTGAAGTGGGGACCGGGCAGGTATCCGGTGAAAGCTTCACAGGCGTACATCAAGCTGCTCAAGTCCGTCGGAAAGAACGCCGAATACATAGGACTTGACACCGAGAAACTGGAGATCATCCACCTGACCGCCAACCGCGGACGGGGACATGATTCGTTTTTCCCACGGGCGATGGGAAGGGCAACACCCAAGCGGCGGGAAACGGTGAACCTCGAGGTTATTGTACAGGAGGCGCAGTAAATGGCGGTTGAGAAGAGATTTGTATCGGAAGGGGTTCGCAAAGTCCGCGTGGAGCGCTACCTGTCCAAGGAGCTGAAACGGGCCGGTTTCGGCGGCATGGATATGGCCCGCACACCTCTGGGAACACAGGTCACGATCTTTGCAGAAAAGCCGGGCATCGTGATCGGCAAAGGCGGGAAACTGGTGCGCCAGATCACCCTCAACCTTGCGAGCGATTACGCAGTGGAATCCCC
>JAJRCL010000079.1 GCA_028679035.1 Methanomicrobiales archaeon
GGTGCCGGGAAAATAACCTGAAGAACATCGACGTCACGATCCCCCTGGGCGTGCTGACCGCGATCACCGGCGTATCGGGATCCGGAAAATCCACCCTGATCTACGACATCCTGTACAAATCACTGGCGCACGAGCTGCACGGCGCCCGCGATACGCCAGGCGACCATGACCGCATCGAGCATGCCGGGTACATCGACAAGGTGATCGTGATCGACCAGTCTCCTATCGGGCGCACCCCCCGCTCCAACCCTGCCACGTACACGAAAGTGTTCGATGAGATCCGGCGGATCTTTGCCGCAACGAAGGAAGCAAAGCTCCGCGGGTACGCTCCTGCACGGTTCTCCTTCAATCTCCGTGGCGGCCGGTGCGAAAACTGCCAGGGAGACGGGCTGATCAAGATCGAGATGAACTTCCTTCCCGACGTCTACATTGAGTGCGAGGAATGCAAGGGCACCCGTTATAACCACGAGACCCTGGAGGTGAAATACCGGGGCAGGTCCATCGCCGACGTGCTTGCGATGTCTGTCGAAGAGAACTTCGAGCTCTTCAGGAACATCCCGAGTATCCGGGCCAAGCTGGAGACACTCTGCCGTGTCGGGCTCGGGTATATCCACCTCGGCCAGTCCTCCACCACGCTCTCCGGTGGCGAGGCCCAGCGGATCAAGCTGACCCGGGAGCTCGCACGCCGGGCAACCGGAAAAACCCTGTACCTTCTCGACGAACCCACCACCGGGCTGCACTTCCATGATGTAAAGCAGCTGATCGCGGTGCTCAACGACCTTGTCGACCGTGGCAATTCGGTGGTGGTGATCGAGCACAACCTGGACGTGGTCAAGTCAGCGGATCACATCATCGACCTGGGTCCCGAGGGCGGCAATGCCGGCGGACGCATCGTTGCCGAAGGATCGCCGGAAGAAGTCGCTGCGACGCCGGGAAGCTATACAGGACAATTCCTGCAGAAGGTCCTGAAAGGCAGGGCCTGAATCACAGCAATTTTTTTTCAATACCTGAAGGTGCAACGACGGGAGGACTCTCCCCCCCCTGTGCCTGTAAAAATTCTTTAGATGATGCAACGCAACCGGTTGTCCTATAATCGATACTAGTTCGGCGTGATGTGGAGGTTTCCGTCCAGGGGCACATGGCTGCGGTACTGCCCTTCCGTAAGCTGCACCATGTTCTGCTGCTGGTACTGTTCCCGGTGGGTGTCATAGTACTGGTAGAAATTCTGGTCAACCTGGTACACCTGGTCGGTGTCCGGGTTGTACACCCGGTCCTGGTTCAGGATAAAATCCGTATACTTCTCCATGAAGATGTCCTCCCGATCCTGCTTGTCGTACCAGTCCTTCAGCTGTTCCTCGCGGGTGGAACTGAGGGACGACCCTCCGCGGGATGATCCGCCCCAGCTCGCGCTCTGGATCGCCCGGCACTGCTCGATGGTCGACTGGCTGTAATCGATGGAGGAAAATATCTCCTGGAGGACCGGCGCATCAATCTCCGCGGTATCCGGAGGGGTGTAGGCGCCCCAGAGATAATCGACCACCGAGTAGTATCCGCCGATGTCCCGTGTACCGACCGTGAACGACCCGAGCGCCGGAACTCCCTGGCTGTCGAAAGACACGATCATCGCCTTCACGTTCGGGCCAAGTGCAGAAACATCAGTATTCTGGTCGTACTGAACAATCCGGGTGTTTGTGACCGTCGAAAAATCCCGGGGCATGTACTCGGTAATGTAGCGTTCAGGTGTGGTCCCTGCCGGCAGGCCGGACTGGATGTCATTGTGCAACCCGTTGAGGAACACAACCCCGCGGGCTGGATTTGACGAATCTGTTGCGATCAGCCCGGCACACCCGGGAAGCACCAGCACCTGCCAGTTATCCGGGATACGGATCTGCACCTTCCCTGCCTGCGTGGTATCCCGCAACGGCCCGATGCTACTCGTCCGCGGGGCGGCAGCTCCCTGCTGGCCAATGCCGGGCGGAGTAATGGGAGCATAGGAGCTGAGAATCGCCCGCAGGGTCTCTTCTTCACTGGCGAACCGGGCGGCCGGGGCCTCATACCCGGCGAGCATTGCATACGGCGAATCCACAAAGACGGTGTATACCGCTCTCTTTGAGGTCCCCTGTGTGGTAAAGGATGCCACCAGCTCGATCATCCTGCCGTCCGTTGTCTCCCGGACACTCTCCAGGGAGAAATCCGGGTAGTACCGTGCAGCAGCGCCGACCAGGTAGTTCGCAACATCCTCCGCATCCATCGAGCGGTAATCACCGGAAAGAAACAGGGGGTGGATCTGCACGCTGGTGGCACCCCCGTCCCGGGGATCGGCGACCACGATTGCATCCCCGACGGTGACAGACCATTCGGCTGGTTTCTGGACCGAAAACAGGTTCCCGGTATCCGAGTACGGGACCAGAATGACACCGCCGACCGACTTCGGGGCAACGGTGCTTCCGTCCGACTGGGCGCTGCAGCCGGCGAGAATTATCAGAATCAGAACACCCGTTACGAGGAAAAGGGGAGATGAGGAGCGGGACCACATAAGAGACAATCAGAATGATCTGGGTAATAAGGATTCCTTTCAGACTTCGTCTGACGCATATATCGCACCTGCCCGGCCTGGCAGACACCGGGATCGGAGATCCCGTGCCGTGGAGATCGTTTTCGCTACCCGGAGCCCTTTGCGGGTGTTTCCCTGTTTTTACCGGTCTCTCCCTGGGACAGGAGAATTTCCACGGTCCGGGTGAGCTCCCCGAGGTGACGTTCCAGGGGAGGATTCATCGCATCCAGCCAGTGCGGAATCCCGATAAGGTACTCCATATCCTTGGAGGGATCGACCGCCTCGATGCGGAACGGGATGACGATGACCCCGCGGGATACCGCCTTCGAAAGCTCCCGGATCACGTGCGGCGAGGTGTTGGAATGACGGGAAAATACCAGTATCATCACCCGGCTTGTCTCAATCGCGTTGATGATGGCATTCGGATAATTGGTACCGGGGAGAATGTCCCGGGGAGCGATCCAGCAGCGGATGCGTTGTCCCTCCAGTGTTGCACAGATCGCATCGGCAATAGGTTTGTCCCGGGAGGAATAGCTGATGAAGACATCATGGTTGATGATACCGGGCGGCAGGGGCGTTTTTCCGGCCTCAACGGAAGGATCATACGTCCCGGCCCGGGCCCTCTTTTTCACGCGCAGGACTCCGAATACGACGACGGCGGCCAGGAGAATGATCACCGGTACCGCGTAGAGCACGGGAAATCCCCCGTCTCCGCCCTGGATGTAGCCCCGCAGGGCTGCCTGGGCGTCATCACGGTCCTTCCGCAGCTGGGTGTTTTGCGGGTCCACGATCAGTCCGCGGTCAAAAGCCTCGATTGCTTCGGAATACCTGCCCATCCCTGCGAGGACACGCCCTTTCTGGTCCCATGCAATGCTGCTGCGCGGGTCAATTGCCAGTGCGCGATCGAATGAGAGAAGGGCTTCCGCATCCTCCCCCTGCGTGGCAAGGTCCAGGCCCCTGCTGAACCAGGCGAAGTAATCACCCGGGTCGATGGCGATCGCATGATCATACGATGCGATAGATTCGTTCAGCCTTCCCATCTGCGAAAGAGCGAGCCCCCGGCTCACCCAGGCGGCCGTGTCATTCGCATCGATGCGGATAGCGGTGTCGAAAGCGGCGAGTGCTTCCTCTGATTTTCCGTCCTGCGTGTACACATACCCAAGCGAGCGCCATGCAAAAGTCGAACCCGGCTGGATGCGGGCCGCTTCCTGGTATGATGCGATGGCTTCGGTATATTTTCCCAGTCGCGTCAGGGCATATCCCTTCCCAACCCACGCATTGAAATAGTCAGGGTTCTGTGCAATCGCCTGGTCGTACGCGGCAA
>JAJRCL010000080.1 GCA_028679035.1 Methanomicrobiales archaeon
AATATAACATTTAAATGATTTGAATAAATAGAAATATTTAAATATAAAATATATTTGTTTTCTCCAATGGAGAAACCCCTGATTCTCGTTATCATGCAACTGCCAGAATCAATGGGGAACCTGATGGGCCGGTAATGGTGAGCGAATCAGGGAAGGATCGAAGGGAGCCCCCGGCAGAGGGGTTTTGCCAGGTGCCTCCGGGCACAAGACGGAACTTCGTACCATCCTGGAGTGATCCGGGTCTTCGATCCCGTATACACTGATTCTGGTTTCCGCAGACCGCATTTCCGGCATTTGAACCCTTTTCCTTTGCCGGCGCTGGTCATACGCTTACCACAGCAGACGGGAGCGTCCCGTACTTCCTGTATTCCAACAGCATTCAGGCAGAATTTTTCCAGGTTGAGACTGTTTCCTTTGTAGCTGCCAGTGACCGTGATACGGTCGCCCGCGTTGAGGGAACGTACCAGGTTCCGGAAGCCTTTCGTGGGTTCGTATGCCATGCAGCGCAGGGTATGGACGTCATTGCCGATTTTCAGTTCCACATGGCCGCCCGGGTGAGTGCATGCAGGGGCAATAACTGTTCCTTCGACGATATACGACATTCCTTCCGAAAGCTCCCCAATTACCCCGGGAAGCAAGTGGGCATCGGTTCCCTGGTTTGTCACCCAGACCTGTTCAATTTCCGATGGTTCTGTCATGATCATCGCACGGGCGAGCCGCACCTGGGCAGGGCTCTCTCCGCGAATCCCGAAAAGAACCGGATCCGGTGTATGAGGGACGCAGACAACGACCTCGTTTTCCCGGTCCACCGTATCCCACGTGTGGGGGAAGGTGGCAGTCTCTGCCCGGAAGAAGCTTTCCCGGTCAATGCATCGTGTTGCACTCCGTCGTGCAGGGTCCCGGTACGCGAGGATTTCGAATGTCCGGTCAGACAGATCGGCGCTCACCGCAGCAAGCGCACCGATAAGTCCGCGGCCCAGTTTATACCCGTAGTACCGCGCCTGTTCGGCGTCGAGCACGGTACGGGCTTCATCAATCGTGCAAAATGCCCGGAGCGCACGATAGTAAAATTCCGGGCCGGGTTTTTTTCGGACAACGACAACTCCCGGGTGGGTCTGTTCTGCGGAAAATTCTGCAAGCTCCTCCACGCAGTGGCAGGCGATCGCAAAGGCCGAATCCAGGTCCCCGGTGCATTCCAGGCAGATGGCGGCATTGCCCCTCGTTTTCCAGAGCACATTCGGGTTTAACCGCACAAGATCGGCCTGACTGACGTGAATCCCCGCCCCTTCCAGTCGCCGGGCAAGGACCGCACCGATGTACGTGGTGCACATCCCGCCCGGGGAGTCGGTGTCGTCGATGCCGATGAGCATGCTCATTATTTATTATCTTCACCCGCTATATCGATTCTTGAGGACAGTGATGCAGGAACAGCTCCTCCACGGCGTCGTCGGCGTCATGCGATCGGCAGGCTTTCAGGTTTCTGAACGATGCAGCGTACGCCCCCGGTCCTTTGACCTCATCGCCGCAGACGGAGCCCTTGTTGTCATCAAAGTGGTTTCCCACATCGACAGCGTGACCGAGGAAATTGCGTGGGATATGGACGTGATCTCCCGTTATCTGGGGGGATACCCGCTGATTGTTGGGGAGAAAGCGCGGGATTCCCTGCTGGAACGCGGGGCGGTCTATATCCGGTATGGAATTTTTGCCATCAGCCTAGAGACCCTTCACGATTATTTCGTCGAAAAGATCCCTCCCCTTGTGTACGCATCCCCGGGCGGGCTCTACGTCAATATCGACGGGGATCTATTGCGAAAACTCCGCGAGAATTACCAGCTCTCCCTGGGTGACCTTGCCCATATCCTCGGAGTCTCCCGGCGTACCATCAGCAAGTACGAATCCGGTATGGGAACGACGCTGGACGTTGCTGCCCGCATCGAAGAATTGTTTGATACCGCCATTGCGGTAGCAATTGACATCCTCAAATCCCGTCCGCCGCACGTCCCTTCCCCCGAGCCCCCGGCGGTGCATCTTCCCCCGGACATCGAACGGATGGGAATGGAACCCCACGGGATGCGGCGGGCTCCCTTTGATGCCCTGGTGATTTTCAAAACGCACCGCATCATCACTGGCTATGGATCGGTTGAAAAAGCCGAACGCCATGCACCATTTATCGGGAATATTTCGCAGGTCGCACGGACACACGCACTCTGTATCACCACCGATGAGACCCGAAAAAGATGGATCGGTTCGACCCTGATCATCGGGGAACGAAAGCTTCGCGGTCTCGAGGACGGGTCCGAGCTTATCGAGCTGATACAGAATTAAGCATGTGAGAATGGGTTGCCGGCTTCCATGTGTCCGGATTATATGCTTTGGGGGAAATTTCCCGAAGAGAGCGGCACACACTAATTGATTAATTTTATATAGAACTCCAAACCAAGTATTTCACCGCAAAGACGGGTGATATTTTATGTCACAACTCGGAGGACAACCGATTCTCATTCTGAAAGAGGGGAGTTCGCGGACCCGCGGGCGGGATGCCCAGGGTTCCAATATTGCAGCTGCAAAGGCAGTCGCCAATGCAGTACGCACAACCCTCGGTCCGAAGGGCATGGATAAGATGCTCGTGGACACAATAGGGGATGTCGTCATCACAAACGATGGTGTAACAATCCTGAAGGAAATGGATATCGAGCACCCGGCCGCGAAAATGATGGTCGAGGTTGCCAAGACCCAGGACGATGAAGTCGGGGACGGCACCACCACCGCGGTCGTCATCGCCGGCGAATTGCTCAAGCGGGCCGAGGATCTCCTGGAACAGGACGTCCACCCGACCGTGATTGCCCACGGATACCGGATGGCCGCTGAAAAGTCCCGGGCCATACTGGACGAAATCGCGATCGGAATCAAACCGACCGACCAGAAAATGCTTGCCAAGATTGCCCTCACCGCAATGACCGGGAAGGGTGCCGAGGCAGCAAAGGATAAGATCACGGATCTCGTTGTCAGGGCGGTCATGATGGTCGCCGATGAGGACGGCACCGTGGATACCGACAATGTGAAGATCGAGAAAAAGGTCGGTGGCTCTATTGAGGATTCCGAAATCATTGAAGGCATGA
>JAJRCL010000081.1 GCA_028679035.1 Methanomicrobiales archaeon
ATGGGGGCCGGGATCGTGCAGAAGATGCGGACGCTGAAAGGGGCATAAGGCGATGGACGTCAAAGTACTCGGCATCTCCGGCAGCCCCCGGCGGCACGGAAACACCGAGACTCTGCTGGACAGCTTTCTTGAGGGGACAAAGGAGGGGGGCGCAGAATCACGAAAGGTCATCCTGCGGGATCTCAATATCGTTCCCTGCCGGGGCTGTAACGTCTGTCACAAGGACGGAACCTGTATACTTCGGGACGACCTGGAAACCGTCTTTGATACAATTCTCTCGGTCGATATCCTTGCCGTCGCCTCGCCTATCTATACGATGGGGATAACGGCGGAGACAAAGGCACTCATCGACCGAAGCCAGTATCTCTGGGCACGAAAATACAAGCTGAAAACACTCTATTTCTCCCGGGAGCATATCCAGCGGCATAAGGGGCTCTTTATTTCAACGGCAGGGCAGGGATGGGACTATGTGTTCAATGCCGCATTTCCGGCCATGACCGCTTTCTTTGACGTGATGGGATTCGAGTATTATGACAACATCATTGCAAACGACATGGACCGGTACGGGGGAATACGCGGTCACCCGACGGCGCTTACCGAGGCCCGGGAGAAAGGAAAAAAGGTTGTGGAGCAGGTCCGGAAATTACAGGGGACTGAATCCGAGAGCGACCAACAACACCACGAGTGATATCCCGATGGTTGCGGCGAAAATGAGCGGGTTCCATGCAAGGACCTTTTTCCCGTCAAGGACGCTCACGGGGAGCATATTGAAGACGGCGATCATCGCGTTCACCTGAAATCCCACGGCTCCTATACTCGTCAGCAGTGGAAGGGATATAGCGGCTGCCGGTGCGAACTGCGGCAGAAACGCGAGAGCCCCGAACGGGATGCACAAGAGCAGGTTTGTCAACGGTCCGACGATAGATATGCGCCCGTTTTGTTCTTTTGATATTGCAGGTCCATAGATTATCGTGGCCCCGGGCGCTGCAAATACCACCCCGGCCAAGGCTGCCATCGCGACCGCAACGAGGAGCATCAGGTTATCTTTCCGGAATTCCGCCCAGAATCCATACCGCATAGCCATGAACTTGTGGGCCAGTTCATGGAGGATGAATCCAGCCCCGACGGTGATCGCCGACAGGGCAAAGACCATCAGAAAGTCAAGGAGTTCGATACCTCCGCGGACATAGATCAGCGAAAATGCGATGGAAATGGCGAACCATGCAAGGATCAGATCCCGCCACTCCCGTGGCGGAATACGTTCAAACATTCTTTTGCAACCTCTGATCCCGGTTTGGGTGGCAACAAGAAAAAACTGCAGGATATTCCTCTGGAGGTCCCGCTGATTGAATTAGACGGAATCCGAAAATAATTTCCCTGGAGTTGTCCCGGAATCACGCACACTTATTTTACCCGGCATTTCGTATACTGTGGATCATGTCCCTGGAAGGGTTACGCGGGCAGATCCTGGAAATCGATGAAAAGATCATCGGACTGATCGCACAGCGACAGCGGCTCGCAGGAATGCTTGCACCTCTGAAACAATCATCAGGACTTCCTATCCATGATGAGATCCAGAAAGCACGGGTACTGGATCGCGTTTTTGATATTGCCGTCGAAAGCTCCATTGACCCGACCAGGGTCCAGGAGATCTTTGAGATCCTCATTGCAATGAGCGAGGAACGGCAGCGGGAGTGCTCGGGGGACGGAAACCTGCCATAAGTTCTGGACGCGGGAATCCTCCGGAGCAGAACATCTCGTGTAAATCGAAAAAAGATATTCAGAGGGACAGCATCGTGCCCACACCGGCATTGCTGAACAATTCGAGCAGCAGGTTGTGGCCTTTGTTCCCATTAATGATATGGGCAGCCTCTACCCCGCCTTTCAGGGCTTCGACGCTGGAGGCGATCTTTGGGATCATCCCGCCGCTGATGCTTCCATCTGCCATCAGCGCCTCCACCTGGGAAACGGTGAGGCGGCGGAAGATCTTTTTTCTTCCGGAATCCATAACGCCGTCGACATCAGTCAGGCTCACGAGCTTGTACGCTCCGATGGCGATCGCAATTCTTCCTGCTGCGGTATCCGCATTAATATTCAGGCTCCCCCCCTCACGGTCTATCGCGATCGGTGCGACCACCGGGATGTAATGGTTGTCCAGCAGGGTGATGAGCACCGCCGGGTTGACGTCCTCGATCTCCCCGACGTACCCGAGGTCGACGACCTGTTCCTCTTCACCGGTTCTCACCTTCTGCAGGGCCATTTTTACTGCAATGATCAGGTTACCATCATTCCCGGAGAGACCAACACCGCGTGCCCCGAATTTTGCGATCAGGGATACAATCCCGTCATTGATCTTTCCGACCAAAACCATCTGCGCAATTTCCAGCGTCTCTTCATCCGTAATGCGGAGACCTGCAACGAACCGGGGCTCTTTTCCCATTGCCTGCATTTTTTCGGTGATCTCGGGACCCCCGCCATGGACCAGCACGACCCGCATCCCGACATAGTGCAGCAGCACCGCATCCTGTATCGTATCTTCGAGAATTTCCTGGTCGACCATCGCATGGCCGCCCAGTTTTATGACGATGTTTTTCCCGTGGAATTTCTGGATGTAGGGGAGCGCCTCCATGAGCACCTCTTCCCGTTTCATGTCGTATACCTCCCGTTAATTTCGACATAGCCTTCGGTGAGATCGCATCCCCACGCCGTTGCCTCTTCCTTCCCCGAGGCAAGGTCCAGCTCAAAGATCACCCGTTCCCCATGCATTGCTGCCTTTGCACGGGCAAGATCGGCGGTGATCTCCCCCTCGCGGATCAGCGGGGTGCGTGATGCACCCTCCCCAATCCACAGGGAAATGTTGTCGGGGTTGAATTTCACACCTGCTCTTCCTGCTGCCGCAACAACCCGGCCCCAGTTGGGATCTTCGCCGTACACAGCGGTTTTAACGAGGGGAGAGGAAATAATGGTCTTCGCCACCTCTGCCGCACCCTCTTCATCGGGAGCTCCCGTCACACGTACTTCCAGCAGCTTCGATGCACCCTCCCCATCGGCGGCAACCTGTTGCGCAAGGGATCGGCAGCAATCCTCGAGCGCCGGCATGAATTCCCTGATCCCGATTTTCCCCCGGGTCCCGGTCGCAATGCAAAAGAGGACATCATTCGTGCTCATCTCGTCAACGACGACGCGGTTAAAAGTCCGCCGGGACGCAGTACGCAGTGCATCATGGAGAACGGAAGGAGCAATCTCGGCATCGGTGAAGACAAAAGCAAGCATTGTCCCCATATTCGGCGCAATCATTCCACTCCCTTTGCATATCCCTCCGATGGAGAATCCTTCTTTCCGGACCAGGGCGTGTTTCTGGCGTGTATCCGTCGTCATGATGGCAGCCGCGGCCTGCTGTTCTGCTCCCGGTGTATGCGCAAGAAGGGGAACAACCCGGGCACACTGCTGTTCGATAAGGGGCAGGTCGAGATACCGCCCGATGACACCGGTGCTCGCGATACCGACATCAGAAGGACTGACTGAGAGCGCCGATCCGGCGATTTCGGCCATCCGTTCCGCGTCCTCCAGCCCCTTTTTTCCGGTATATCCGTTTGCACACCCGCTGTTTGCTGCGATCACCTCAAGGTGTCCCCGCCGGATACGCTCCTCCATGAGAAGCACCGGTGCGGCCCGTACCCGGTTCGAGGTGAAAACCGCGGCAGCATTCCCGGAAGCACGGATGAGGGAGAGGCCGAACTTTCCCTCCTTGATACCCCATGCTTCTACCCCTTCCACGCCGCATATGCTCTGCATTATTCGCCGCCCTGGCTATCCGTTGAACTTTCCCGAACCGTACCCACGCCTTTGACGATATCAGCACGGGTTATGATACCGACCAGTTTTTCGCCCCTGACCACCGGGACCCGGGCAATATCCTCGCGCATCATAACCGCAGCAGCTTCTTCGATATCGGCGTCTGC
>JAJRCL010000082.1 GCA_028679035.1 Methanomicrobiales archaeon
AGCCCAGGTCATTGGGGCGTATGAAGCCTGATCCTGTTATCGAAGTCAGGAACCTTGGCTTTCGGCATCCCGCTACGTTTTCGAAACAGACAAACCCTACGCTGAAGGACGTGAATCTCTCCATTCGTGCAGGGGAGATCCTGGGAATTGCCGGTAGATCCGGTTCGGGAAAATCGACCTTTTGTTACTGCCTGAACGGCCTCATCCCGCACCTTATCCCGGGACTGATGACAGGTACCGTAACCATCCAGGGTGAGGATACCCGTTCACGGCGGGTGAACGATATTGCGTCGCACGTTGCACTCGTTTTCCAGAATCCGGCGGATCAGCTCTTTTCCTCGGATGTCGAGGGTGAGGTCGCTTTCGGAGCAGAGCAGCTGGGCTGGGATGATGATGAGATCGAACGTGCGATCACCCTATCCCTTGACGCCATCGGGATTGCAGATCTGCGCAAACGGGACATTGCAGGGCTCTCCTGGGGAGAACGGCAGAAAGTGGCAATCGCTGCAGCATTCGCAGTTCGCCCTGCAGTCCTCTTGCTCGATGAACCGTTTTCCGGTATCGACCACGGAACGGATGTACGACTGGTAGGACTTATCGCAGAGATAATCCGGGCCCTTGGCACGACGGTGATTATCGCTGAACAACGGCTCCCCTGGCTTATTTCCCTTGTACAACGGATGGTCGTTTTTGACCATGGTACCGTTGTCTATGACGGGGATCCAGGTTTATTACCGGAATGGTACACAGCAGAAAATACGTTTTACACCACTGTGTCTGACCGGGACCGGTCCCAGGTCTCCCACCGGAATTCGGAAGTTCCGGCCGTTTCGTTCAGAAATGTGATCTTCCGGTATCCGGGGAGGGATACACCTGCGATCTCGGTAAAAGCACTTGACATCCTGAATGGGGAAATCACGGTCCTGCACGGACCCAATGGATCCGGAAAAAGTACCTTCATCCGGCTCCTGAACGGACTCCTGGAACCCGGTGCCGGCGATCTGCAGATCAGCGGCCGGGACATCAGGGGAAAAAGTGTTGCAGAGCATTCACGGTCCACCGGAGTTCTTCTGCAACATGCGGATTACCAGCTCTTCGCTGACACAATCTTCGAGGAACTTGCCTTCGGTCCGCAGAATCATGGTATTGGGGATGAGGAGGTAAGGGTTCGGATCCGCGAGATATCCTCCCGCCTATCCATCGATGAACTGGGCATGGACACCCCTCCCCTCGGTCTCTCGGCAGGGGAGAAACAGCGCGTGGCGATCGGCAGTATCCTTACGATGAAGACCCCGATCATCGCCCTTGATGAGCCCACGCTCGGTCTTGATCGCAAATCCAAAAGGATTTTCGGAGAATTCCTGAAAGCCCTTCGGGATGCCGGTTCTTCGGTCATCGTCGCAACGCATGACGAGGAATTCTCCCGGTTTATCATAGATCGGGCGATCACCATTGAAAACGGTGTGGTCGTTTCCGATTCCCGCATTCCGGAATGTGTGATGCGTGCACCCGGTAATGAGGGCAGCGATCGGCGGGAGTCACGATGACCCCGTTCCGCCGTCGCATGCGGGGGCGACCGGGAAGCCCGTTGGTATTTGTGAGCGCAGAATCGTTTCTGCACCGCCTCCATCCGCTGACGAAACTCCTGATTCTCGTCTTGTATACCGCCGCAGCCCTTGCGTTTGAACAGATCGTACCGGGACTGCTCCTTCTGGGCTTTGTATTCACTGCTGCAGGGGCTTCCGGTATGATCCGCCCATTCCTCCGGGGCTATCGCACCATTATCCCCTTCATCTTCCTCGTTGTGGTAACCGATGCGTTCTTTGCCGGGCCGTTAACGGGCACCGTTTTCCTGTCCATTCCGGTCGGGTCGTTTGCGCTGAGACTCGTCGAAGGGAGAGTCCTCTTTGCCATTTCCATGGGTGTTCGCCTCCTGACCCTTTCCGGCGTATGCATCCTGTTCATCCTTTCGACCAGTTATACTGCATTCGTCCGGGCGCTGCGTTCCGCCGGATTTTCTGACGCAATCGCCTTCTCGCTTGGCACAGCGCTCCGGACCATTAGCTTCCTTTCTGAAGATATGTCGAACATCATGGATGCCCAACGCGCACGCGGGATGGAATTCGACCGGAATCTCCTCCTCAGAAACCGCAATAAACTCACGGCGGTGACGGTTCCCATGGCAGTGACCGTCCTGCGCAGATCCCGGAGTCTCACGGCTGCAATGGAGAGCCGGGGTTTTGGGGCTTCATCACGTGCGTCCGTCTACCATCGCCCGCGTTTCACGATATCCGACGTGGCGATGTTTATCGCAATCCTCATCGTTATCGGGATTGCCTGGGTATCATCCTTCGCGATCGTCATTTAGGAGAGAGGAGATTGCATTATCAAAGTATAGTAATCAGCATAACACCGGTAACGATATCTTAGTATGAAAACTAGGGCAACGATTGGCGAAAATATAAAAAAGCGCGAAATAGACTTGGCTTGGCCCAGGATGACTGCGTGAGAAAACCCGGCGTGAAGCACACTACCCTACCAGGAATGAAAGTGATGTGGTCGTCAAGCCACGTTTGCAGACGGTCGCCAGGATTGCCAAAGCGTCGGGCGTTCCAATG
>JAJRCL010000083.1 GCA_028679035.1 Methanomicrobiales archaeon
CTCGCGATGGCACTCTCGAATCACGGGTATAATGTTGGCATTGCCGATCTCGATATCCACGGCCCGAATATACCGAAAATGCTTGGGATCGAGGACCAGCCTCTGCAGGTAGTCGGGAACTGCATCGAGCCGGTCCATGTGACCGGGACCCTGTCGGTCATTTCGATGGGATTTCTGTTGCCCGACAAAAGCACGCCGATTATCTGGCGGGGGCCAATGAAAATGGCAGCGATCCGGCAATTCCTGGAGGATATACACTGGGGATCGCTGGATTATCTTGTCGTCGACCTGCCACCCGGAACGGGCGATGAGGCACTTTCGATCATCCAGCTCGCTCCGCACATAACCGGAGCGGTGATCGTTACCACCCCGCAGGACGTTGCAACACTCGACTCCCGTAAAGCGGTAAAATTCATCGAAAAACTCAACCTGAAGGTTCTCGGCATTATTGAAAATATGAGCGGCCTGATCTGCACCCACTGCGGGAAGGAGATCGATCTCTTCGGGAAAGGCGGGGGAAAGAAAATAGCAGAGGAGCTGGGAGTACCATTTTTGGGGAGCATCCCCATAGATCCGGAGATGCGCAAAGCAGGAGATGAGGGCAGGCCTTTCATTATAAAGCGGGGTACAGAGAATCCTACCTGGAAAGCCGTGAACGACGTGATGGAAACGTTGATCCGGGTCGTGGAGAAGTAATGGACTACCTGACCCTGATCACCGCCGGACAGGAGACCCTTCCCCTCCACACGGATATCGTCTCCAGTCTGGAAAACCTTGAGCGCTTCCCGCTGCTGCTCGAAAAAATTTACCGGGATACCGTTGCCCTTGACGAAAATGCCCTTGATCAGCTGCGGTTTGCCCTGTTACGCCTGCAGGTCTACGCTGACATCCACCAGTATGAGAATATGGAAAAGGCCCAGAAAATCAAGTATGTCGCCCAGGTGCTGGAGAAAGTCATTTTCGGCTCCCTGATGCTTGAACGGGAAGTTTTGAACGAAGGGTAACGCCGACAGGTTGCCCCCCGTTCGCTGGATTCTTCCGTTCATACATATGCTTCTCAACCATTTTTAATGCAAACATTTGCCGAAAACCTGTCAACCTCATAATCCGGCACTCAGGAACCGGTACGGTTTCTCGTAACGAAATGAACGAGAAATGTACCATGATGATAAAATAACCTCATACACATTTTGAAACGTGAAAAGCGGCATCCCGGGGGATGCCGCAGAACCTAAGACAGATCCTACCAGGTAGGATCACCCCTGCGCAACAGCAGAGGATAGAAGGAACTTATTTTCCATCATATAAAAATATTGCCTATTGAATTCGTTAATTGAGGTGTGTAACGGTTTTCCGGCCATTATGTCCACACCTCATCCGTCCGTACCCGGGCCACTCTCTCTACGGGTATAATAAAGATCTTTCCATCCCCGATTTTTCCCGTCCTGCCTGCAGTACGGATGATCGCGATGATGGGGTCAACATCAGTATCTTTCACCACCAGTTCAATCTTAACTTTGGGGAGCATATCCACCTCCATCTTTTTTCCACGGTACTGGAGCTGGACCCCCTTTTGTTCGCCACGACCTTTTACTTCCATCATCGTCATTGCGATGTAATTGTGTTCTTCGAGAGCTTTCTTGATATTTTCAAACCGTTCCGGTCGTATTATTGCCTGGATCATTTTCATGGCCATTCACCCTTACACATGCTCTCCATGCTGGGAGATGTCAAGTCCGACATATTCCTCTTCCTCACGCACCCGCAGTCCCAGTGTAGCGTCAACGATCTTTGCTATAACGAGCGTCATGACAAACGCGTACGCGATGGATGCAACGGTCGCAATTACCTGGATGGTGAACTGGTTGACATTTCCCGCGAGGAGCCCGGTGTAGCCGTTCACCGCAGCGGTTGCGAAGATGCCGGTGGCAATTGCCCCCCAGACCCCGCCCATGCCGTGAATCGACCAGCAGTCAAGGCTCTCATCAATTCCTTTCCTGATGCGAAGGAGCATCATGCTGTAGCACAGCAACCCCGCCACGGCGCCAATAACGATCGCCGCCATTGCATCAACATATCCTGACGCGGGAGTTATTGCGACGAGACCCGCGATCGCACCACTGACAACACCGAGTGAGCTCGGTCTTCCATGATACCAGCTTGCACACATCCACGCGATAGCGCCCGCTGCCGCTGCCGTGTTGGTGACAACGAATGCATTTGCCGCAAGTCCGTTTGCAGCCAGGGCGCTGCCGGCGTTGAAACCGAACCAGCCAAACCAGAGCATCGCTGCCCCAAGGAGAGACATCGGGATATTGCCCGGTTCCATGGTATCCTTGCCAAATCCAATCCGTTTGCCGACGATGAGCGTCAGCGCCAGTGCAGAAAACCCGCTTGATATGTGAACGACGGTACCACCGGCAAAGTCGAGTGCACCCATCTGTGCGCTCCAGCCGCCGCCCCAGACCCAGTGTGCCAGGGGACAGTAGACGATCGTCGCCCAGAGGATTGCAAAGATGATGAAGGATGATACTTTCACACGCTCTGCAAATACTGACGTCAGTATTGCGACGGTTACGGTCGCGAACACCAGCTGGAATACCATGAACAGGAGCGATGGTATCGTTGATGTGCCGGATGGTTCAAGGCCGACACCGCTGAGACCAAGGAAACTCAGACCGCCGATAAACCCGCCGATATCGGGTCCGAATGCCAGGGTGTACCCAAAGAGCACCCACATGACGCTAATCACTGCGAAGACGATGAATGACAACGCAATCATCGCAATCACATTTTTCCGGCGTACCAACCCCCCGTAGAAGAACCCGACTCCCGGAGTCATCAGCATCACGAGAGCTGTAGCCGCAAGAATCCACGCCGTATCGCCAGCATTCAGGACCATTCAATCACCTGTACTTTCATCATACTTTGCCATGTCTGTGACAACCTCACATATGGTATTATGTAGGAAGGAAGTGTGTTTCCATGCTATTTAAAACTAACTTTTATCTGGCAAATAATGGTCATCAAAGTGGAGGAACTGTATCCCAAAAATCAGATAATCTCTGACCTTATGTCAGAAGAATCGATGTTCCTGCCATTAAAAAAAAAGTGTGATTGATTTTCTGATCAGTAACGTTCGAGGTACCGGTCATGCTCCCAGGGGTGCACGGCAGTCCTGTAGGCGTCCCACTCGAGTTCGGTGATCCGCCGCAGATTTACCATGATATGTTCCCCGAGTGTTTCGGTCAGCACAGCGTCGTTCTCCAGGTACTGCATTGCTGACATAAGGTCTCCCGGGAGGGTGTCGATGCCCATTTTCACCCGTTCCTCTGCGGAAAGCTCGTAGATGTTCGTGTCGGTGCTCGGGGGCGGCTGTATCTTGCGCTTTATCCCGTCCATTCCGGCGGCGAGCATCAGTGCGAACGTGAGGTACGGATTGCACATGGGATCCGGGCTGCGGAACTCGGCCCGGGTGCTGTTGCCACGGGCTGCCGGCACACGGATCAGCGCTGACCGGTTGGCAAGCGACCAGGAGATATAGACCGGGGCTTCATACCCCGGAACAAGCCGTTTGTAGGAATTTATCGTTGGATTTGCTACACGGGTAATTGCCTTCGCATGGGTCAGGAGTCCCCCGATGTAATGGAGAGCAGCATCGCTGAGCTGGTGGGGTTTCTTTGCATCGAAGAATGCGTTCTTTCCGTCTTTGAACAGGGAACCGTGTGTGTGCATGCCGCTCCCGTTGATGCCGAAAATCGGCTTAGCCATGAATGTAGCATGCAGGCCTGCCTTCAGTGCAATGGTTTTTGCCGCAATCCGGTAGGTTATTACATTGTCTGCGGTCGACAACGCGTCGCCATATTTGAAATCGATCTCATGCTGTCCCTCTGCGACTTCATGATGCGAGGCCTCAATCTCCAGCCCCATTTCGGTGAGGGCAAGGACGATATCGCGTCGGACATCTTCAGCAAGGTCGATCGGTCCGAGGTCGAAATAGGCACCCGTATCCTGCGGTTCGATGCTGGGCATCCCGTCACACATCCGGAACAGGAAGAATTCGAGTTCCGGACCGGTATTGAAGACATACCCGAGCTTAGCCGCTTTCTCTATCTGTCGCTTCAGGATGTAACGCGGATCCCCAACGTAGGGCTTGTCGTCATAGGTATAGACATCGCAGATCAGCCGCGCGACATTCGCATCCGGCCTCCACGGGAGAACCGCGAACGTCCGCGGGTCCGGCTTGAGCAGCATGTCCGATTCTTCAATCCGAGCGAACCCTTCGATCGAAGATCCATCAAAAAAGATGCCCGAAGTCAGTGCCTTTTCTGCCTGGATTGCCGGGATGGCGACGTTTTTCGGCTGTCCCTGGAGATCACAGAACTGAAGGCGGAGGAACTTGATCTGCTGTTTCTCGATCTTTTTGAGAATTTCAGTGGAAACCTCATTCCCTTTCATGCATCATATAATTTCCGTCAAGGATAATAATCCCCTCTCAAACGGATTATAAAAAAGTGCAGGATCCGGTATTTCGTCACATGTCGAAATACAGGTAAAACTCGTAGGGATGCGGGCGCAGCCTCACCTTGTCTATCTCCGATCTCTTGAAATCGATCCAGACATCGATGACATCCTGCGTGAAGACCCCGCCCTGCAAGAGGAACTTGTGATCCTCTTCCAGTGCCGCGATCGCCTGTTCGAGAGAACCCGGAACCGTGGGTATGGCTTTTGCCTCTTTTCCGGTGAGTTCGTAGGTATTGGCATCCATGGGTTCGCCGGGGTCCAGCTTGCGCTTTACTCCGTCCAGCCCGGCCATCAGCATCGCGGAGAATGAGAGATACGGGTTGCACGACGGGTCCGGGGGGCGGAACTCGACTCTCTTTGTTTTCGGGTTCTCCGTATAGACCGGGATACGCACCGCGGCAGAACGGTTCCGCATGGAGTACACCAGGTTCACCGGGGCTTCATAACCGGGTACGAGTCTCTTGTAGGAGTTTGTCGATGGGGCACAGAATGCCATCAGTGCGTTTGCATGTTCCAGCAGTCCGCCGATGTAGTACTTCGCGAGAGTACTGATTTTCGCATACCCTTTCTCATCAAAGAACAGGTTTTTCCCGTCTTTCCAGAGAGACTGGTGGGTATGCATACCGGATCCGTTATCCCCGTACAGTGGTTTTGGCATGAACGTGGCTACCATTCCCATTTTCTTTGCCATGTTCTTGACCACGTACTTGTACATCATGCACTGGTCTGCCATTTTCAAAAGCGGACCAAACCGCATATCAATCTCGCATTGACCGGCAGTAGCGACTTCGTGGTGATGGACTTCCACCGGAATACCGGCCTCGATCATCTTGAGAATGACCCTGCTGCGGATGTCCTGCAGGGAGTCATGCGGCGGTACGGGAAAATACCCTTCCTTGAACCGGGGTTTGTACCCGAGATTCGGGTTTTCCACTCTTCCCGAATTCCATTCCCCTTCGACCGAATCAACAAAGTAAAATCCAGAATTCACATTCTGGCCGAACCGGATATCGTTAAAGAGGAAAAATTCGTACTCCGGTCCCCAGTAACTGATATCGGCTATACCGCTTTCCTTCAGGTATTTCTCCGCTTTCTTCGCGATATACCGCGGGTCCCGCGTATACGGTTTTTTCGTGAGAGGATCGTAGACATCGCAGATCATGCTTACGGTCGGGACCTCACAGACAGGATCTACGCACACGGTTGAGGCGTCAGGGATGAGGATCATGTCCGATTCCTGGATCTTCTGGAACCCCCGGATCGATGAACCATCAAACCCGATGCCTTCTCCCCAGATGCTTTTCACCGGATCGTCGATTTCGGTCAATTCCGACGAAGGGATGGAAAAATGCTGCCACAATCCCGGGAGATCATTGAACTTGAAGTCCACGATCTGAATATTATTACCGCGGATTACGCTGTTCACTTTCGAGGCTGATTCTTCGAGATCGACCCCATTCCATTTTATTGATTCGTTCAACACATCACCTTCTTTTCTTCCGGCAGCGCATCTCTCGGAATTACCCCCGGAAGAAGTGCAGCGGAATTGATGGAAAGTAGGTTCTATCCATCATTATTTATACTTAATGGTTCAATATACTGGGAGAATATCGTATGCGTACTGAAAAGAACAAACAAAATTCCTTTCTGATCACCGAGAGATCAAGCAGACGCGTATAACGATTGAATCGGCATGGTTTTAGGAATTGAAAGAATAATTATCCTGTATCATCAAACGTTGATTACCAATGTGCGGAATTATCGGGGTTATTGACCGGCGGAAGGAACCGATGGACGGTCTCCGGATCAAAAAAGCTCTCTCCCAGATGAATGAACGGGGAAGCGGGGAGGGAGCCGGGTACGCAGTCTATGGTGTGTATCCGGAGTATAAGGACTATTATGCACTCCATGTTTTTTTTAATAACATTCATGAGACCAAGGATGCGCTGGATGCCACGCTCGAACAGTGGGGAAGGATAGTCCATGATGAAGAAATTCCGACCTATGAGCAGCCGAACCTGCGCAAAACCCATACCCCGTGGAGATACTTCTTCAAGCCGGACAAAAAGCTGATGGCATGGTCAAAATCTCCTGAAGACGATATCGTTACGTATCTGGTCATGAAGATAAATGCCGAGCGGAAGGGGTCCCTCGTCTTCTCGTCAGGAAAGAATATCGGGGTCTTTAAGGCATCGGGGTGGCCGGAGGATGTCGCGAATTTCTACCGGATCGAGGACTACGCCGGGTATCTCTGGCTGGGCCATAACCGGTATCCAACTAACACGCCGGGGTGGTGGGGCGGAGCCCACCCGTTTAATCTGCTCGGCTGGAGTGTTGTCCACAACGGGGAGATCACCTCGTATGGGACGAACCGCCGCTACATCGAGTCGTTCGGGTACCAGTGTACCATGTACACCGATACCGAAGTTGTCGCCTATCTTATCGACCTTTTGGTGCGCAAACACGGCCTTTCCGAAGAACTTGCTGTGAAGGCCCTCGCACCTCCCTTCTGGGACGAGATCGATATCATGGCACCGCGGCAAAAAATGGTTGCCAAGGCCCTGCGGCTCGCGTACGGTTCAGCGTTAATGAACGGACCCTTCGCGATTGTGGTCGCGAACCAGGAGAGCATGGTCGGGTTTACTGACCGTATCAAACTTCGCCCACTGGTCGGAGGGACCTGCGGAAACCGCGTCTTCGTTTCAAGCGAAGAAGCGGCAATCCGGGCTATGGAGCCGGACATAGAACACGTGTACATGCCCCGGGCCGGGGAACCGATCATCGGGAAGGTCATACCATGAGTATCGGCGCAATTCCGTCCCGCTACCGGATCCGGATCGACCGGGACCAGTGCATGCTCTGTGAGCGGTGCATCGAGAGCTGCCCCTACGGGGTGTTTCGTAAAAACGGCGAAACGATCCATGTTGATTCCCGGAAATGCACCGCCTGCCATCGCTGCATTGCGATGTGTCCGCGGGATGCAATCTCGCTCCTGGAACATCCGATCGATTACCGGAGCCACCCGATCTGGACACGCGAAGTACGGGAATCCATCTACAACCAGGCCCGGACGGGAAAGATCATTCTTGCAGGTATGGGGAATGCCCAGCCATTGCCGGCGATTTTCGATCGTCTCCTGCTGGATGCCTGCCAGGTTACCAACCCGAGCATCGATCCCCTTCGCGAGCCGATGGAATTACGGACCTATATCGGCAAGAAACCTTCCCGGCTTGAGATCCGGCGCACGCCGGAAGGGGATCTCGACCTGGTGACCGAACTCGCCCCGAATCTGGAGGCGGAGACCCCGATTCTCATCGCACACATGAGCTATGGTGCCATAAGCCTGAATGCCCAGAAGAGTCTTGCCATGGCGGCGACCGAGGTAAAAACCTTTATGGGAACCGGTGAAGGTGGTTTGCACCCGGCACTCTATCCCTACCAGGACCGCATGATCGTGCAGGTTGCGTCCGGGCGGTTTGGTGTCGACATTAATTATCTCGAGCGGGGAGCGGCGATCGAAATCAAGATAGGGCAGGGTGCAAAGCCCGGGATCGGAGGGCATCTGCCAGGGGAGAAGGTGGATGCTGATGTTTCTGCGACCCGGATGATTCCGGTGGGCAGCGATGCGATCAGCCCGGCACCCCATCATGACATCTACAGTATTGAAGACCTGAAGCAGCTGGTGCGGGGCCTCAAGGAGGCGACCGAATGGAAGAAGCCGGTATTTGTCAAGATCGCCGCGGTTCACAACGTCGCCGCAATTGCCGCGGGAATCGCACGTTCGTCGGCAGATGCGGTCGTTGTGGACGGGTTCCGTGGAGGGACCGGGGCTGCACCCCGCGTTTTCCGGGATCAGGTGGGTCTTCCCATCGAAGCCGCAATTGCCGCGGTCGACCAGAAACTCCGCGATCAGGGTATCCGTAATGAGGTCTCGTTGATCGCCAGCGGCGGTATCCGTGAGAGTGCCGACGTAGCAAAAGCGATAGCGCTTGGTGCTGACGCCATATATATCGGCACTGCATCACTCGTTGCGATGGGCTGCCGCGTCTGCGGTAACTGCTACCGGGGACTTTGTCCCTGGGGAATCGCGACGCAGCGGGAAGACCTGACAGCCCGGCTGGATCCCCGGGAAGGAAGTGTTCTCGTCAGCAACCTTATCCATGCATGGACCCTCGAACTCTCCGAGCTCATGGGGGCAGCGGGGATCAACAGCATCGAAAGTCTCCGCGGGAACCGGGACCGGCTCCGGGGCTACATGCTGGATGAAGGGATCCTCAAAGTGCTGGACGTCAAGCCCGTGGGGGCATGAAATGGGAGCGACCATGACGATCGATGCGAACGGGATGAATTACACCGAGCTCAATACCCGGCTGCGGGCTGCCGTTGCGCAGGGTATAGATGAAGTCGTCGTCAATAATGTCCTTGGCCAGCGGTTCATTGCGGATGGGTTAAAAGGCAATATCCGTATCACGCTCAACGGGGTTCCGGGCGGGGATCTCGGGATGTTCATGAGCGGGCCGACGTGCATCGTCCACGGGAATTGCGAACACGCACCGGGGAACACCATGGACGGCGGGTCCATTATCATTCATGGCAGTGCCGGTGACGCGGTCGCTCACAGCATGCGGGGAGGGAAGGTGTTTGTCCGGGAGGACATCGGATACCGCGGGGGCATCCATATGAAAGAATATCAGGAGAAACGGCCGATTCTCGTTGTTGGCGGGACAGCACGGGCGTTCCTCGGTGAGTATATGGCGGGAGGGCTTATCATCGTCCTCGGAAAAAATGACGGTGAACCGGTTTCTGAGCGGGGAATCGGAAGCGGGATCCACGGGGGAGAGATCTACATACGTGGCAACGTGCAGGAACGGTATCTCGGGACCGGCGCTGCGATTCAGCCGTATAGCGCAGAGCACCGGGATCGGATAGCACCCATCGTGCAGGAGTTTTCGAAGGCACTCGGGATGGATCCGCAACCTTTCCTCGATGCAGAGTTCACCCGGATATGCCCGATGAGTTCGCGCCCCTTCGCGGGCAAGTACACGTGGGAGTAGGCATGACGGGAAAAAGCTACAAAGACCTGGAACGGGAAGTATGGAATGAGGGAATATGCGCCGGGTGTGGTGCATGCGTTGCAGTGTGCCCGGCAGACGCGATCTTTTTCCCCCCTGGAACGCAGGCGACCCATCCGGTCCAGGGAGGGTATTGCAAGGAAGCGACCGACCGTGTCCCCTGCGGTGCCTGTTACGCTGTCTGTCCCCGGGTCCCGGGAGAACCGGTTTCCTCTGCGAGTCTTGGGGAATACCAGGAAATTCTCTCCGGAAAGGCGGGGTTTGATGTACCGGGCAAACAGAGCGGGGGAGCGGTTACCGCCATTCTTCTCCATGCCCTGGAGGCCGGTCTGATTGATGCCGTGGTAACGGTAGCAGAAGATCGATGGAACCATCGTCCTGCATCAATCGTTATTACTACTGATGAGGTCCTCGTACACCAGGCCGGGAGCCGGTACAACTGGTGGGTCCCGCTGGTTGCATCCCTTAAAGAAGCGGCGATCATTCGCAAATACCGGCGTATCGCTGTTGTCGGGGTTCCGTGCGTTGTGGCAGCGCTTGCACGGATCCGTGCGAGCGACAACCAGATCCTCCGCCCGTTCCAGAAGTCAATCCGTCTCGTGATCGCCCTTTTCTGCACGGAAAGTTTCGACTATGAACGGCTCGTTGAAGAAAAACTCGGGAAAGAATACAAGATACCGCCGTGGCAGATTGCCCGGCTGGATGTCAAAGGCAAACTCGAGGTCACCCGGTCAACCGGAGAGTCCCTGGTTCTTCCGCTTGCATCGCTTGAGTCCTGCATCCGTCCCGGTTGCCACGTCTGCACCGATTTTACCGGCGCCGGAAGCGATATCTCCGCCGGGAGCGTTGGCGCTCCAGATGGATTTACAACGCTTCTCATCCGCACTGACACCGGAAAAGGGTTTGTTGATGGCGCGGTGCAGTCAGGAAGACTTCTGCTTGGCGCTGAGCCGGAAATAGCACCGATAGAAAAACTTGCGGTAAAAAAGAGAAAGCGAAAAAAAGTGGGCATTCCTGAATAACAGTAGATATGCGCTGATCCCGGAATGCCGGCATTCCGAAGATCTAGCCTCCTCCTCTTTTCCGGATCCGTTCCAGTGGCGACGATTTAAAGAGAAAGGAATGCAGGAATTCTGCGTTCTCGGGCGACCAGCACTCGACGCCTTCGAGAACGCTCCAGCCGTGCACCATGGATTCACGCACATGCCGTCCCAGTGCCACTTCGATCGTCTCTTCAGAACGCAGGAGAGCGCTGGCAACCTCGTGACGCCGGCGCACCTCAACGATGTATAACCCGTTTTCAATATACGGCCCGGTGAAGTCCGGATCATGGTACTTCGCCCGGAATTTTTCAGCGTTCGCAGGGGACCAGACCGGAGGACCGGGATGCCTTCGTACCCGCGGGAGCCGGTCAACGAGAAGTTCGAAGAGAAGAATCGATTTCTCCTCACCCATCGCGTAGTCCGAACGGTTCACGATAAACCCGTTGCGTTCCAGGAGTCCGCGTAGTGATTCCATGGATTTCCTGAGCTGGGGTACGACGATCTCAGGAATGAACGGGGGTGTATCAAACGTGATCCCGATCCAGGTCGTCCCGCGTTCGCCGATTGCTCTCTCAAATTCTGCCCGGGTAATCTCCGCCGCGGGAGGCTGCGTAAAAAAGATTTCCGACGGGTCCGAATTATACCCGCGGGCAAGTTCGATGAACTCCGAGAGGCGAGTGAGAGAAACGGAAGCGGCGACATTACGCCCGGGATCCACCGGATCCACGACGACGAGCGGCTCGCTGAACGTCTTTGTGGCATGTCCTTCCAGATCGATATACACCTGAGGACGCCAGGAAGACGCTGCGGTGAGCAGGGGCAGGAATCCTTTGTGCGCCAGGATAAGAAGTTCGCAGAGATATCCGGAGAACCCCTCGGTCATCTGGTCGGAACCATAGACCCCCCCGCATTTCGTGAACTGTTTTACGAGAAGGACGTCATCGGAAAAGGATCCAATTTTCTGCCCAATGTACCGGGTATGAAACGGCGTCCGGTCCACGGCTGACTGGATTTCCGTTGCACTCTCCACGGCAAAACAGGGGACCAGGTCGATATCAAGCCCGTCGATGGTGGTATTGATATAGGGGTGTTCTGCGTATTTCTCCCGGTACTCCCCCCCCTCTTCCTGGGCGATACAGCGGGCGATAGAAAGGCCTTTCCCTTCGAGTTCTTCCCGTGAAAGAGATGGAGGGAGGAGAATGAAAATATCCAGGTCCCGATCCCCGCTTACCCAGGTGTGCCGGGCAACGGATCCAACGACCATCCCGCGTGCCTGGCCGGTCGCATTCACCGCTGCGACGAGCCGTTCCGCGACACGGTGTACGTGTCCTATCTCCTCTTCTGACGGACGGACCCGCCGAAGAACCCGTGCCTCCAGGTTCTCCTTCATCTCAGGGGTGCCTCGGCAAGGTCGTCATAGATCGGTCCTTTGGGAGTGAGCGTACTCTTTTTTAACTTCAGGCAGGAAACGCGGACTGATCCCAGCGTGGTTTCAGCAATTTCCTGCACCTGACGGATCAGTGTATTATCACATTCCCGTACCCGGGCAAGGGTGATATGGGGCCGGAACGGGCGGCTCTCTCTCGGAAACCCGAGAGGTGCCAGGACTTCATCTGCCTGGTGCGCGAGATCGGCAGATTCTCCATGGTCTTTCACAATTCCCCAGACAATACGGGGCTTCACCCGGCTGTTACATCCGATGCCTGTTATCGTAATATCAAACGGCGCACAGCGCACACCACGGATTGCAGTGATGATCTGTGGCAGCTGCTCTTCCGGAACCTCGCCGAGGAATTTGATGGTCACGTGGGCGGCGGCGGGATCGA
>JAJRCL010000084.1 GCA_028679035.1 Methanomicrobiales archaeon
ATCTGTTTCGGGCTGACAAGCGGCATTATCACCACCCTCGGCCTGATGACCGGTCTTGAGGCCGGGACCAACTCGAAGCTGGCTGTGCTCGGCGGAATCGTGACTATCGCGATCGCAGATGCATTTTCCGACGCCCTGGGAATCCATGTTTCAGAGGAATCCGAAAACCGGCATACCGGTCGGGAGATCTGGGAGTCGACCGCCGGTACGTTCATTGCCAAATTCCTGACCGCCTCCTCCTTTGCCATCCCGGTTATTTTCTTGGATCTGAGAGCAGCGGTGTACGTGAGCATCGTGTGGGGGCTGTTGCTGCTTTCGGCGCTTAGCATATACCTGGCCCGGGAACAGAAGAAAAATGCCTGGAAGGTCGTCGCAGAACACGTTTGTATCGCCGTTATTGTGATTGTGGCCGCCTATTTCATCGGTCTTTGGATATCCGCTACGTTTATCTGACCCATGATAAGGGCATGAGGACCTGTTACGACACACCCGGGGATTCAAAAAC
Organism: Methanomicrobiales archaeon; assembly: GCA_028679035.1. GTDB lineage: Archaea > Halobacteriota > Methanomicrobia > Methanomicrobiales > JACTUA01 > JAJRCL01. The sequence continues at coordinate 506 of JAJRCL010000084.1, forward strand.
CAAAGTCGAGATCTGTTCGGCCCGGGCTGAATTTAATACCGCAAACTGAAGCAATAAAATCCAATTTCTCTGGATGGCTTACGCTATCGAAAAAGTAGTGCCGATAAAGGTCGAAAAAAGATCAGGAAAGATAATTGTTGACTTTCAGCCAGTGAATCTGTGCCTGGGTGTAGCGGTAGAAGATATCACATTTTTCGTCCTGAAAGCTCCAGGGCGTAACGATCAGCACATCCCCCTCACGGATCCAGACCCGCTTTTTGATCTTTCCCTTGATCCGTCCCATGCGGGTAACCCCGTCATCGCATCGCACACGGATGTGGTTTGCGCCCATCATCAGTTCAGCGCGTGCAAAGAGCTCACGGTTTCGTTTTTTCGGCAGTCGTACACGCGTAATCTCCCCGGCGGGAGCGTTAAAAGAGGCAGAACCTGAATCACTATCGGTTGCATTATTTCTCGCAGGCAGTTAATCCACTCCAGAATTTCCAGATTTACTATTGAATTTTCTTATAATTGCATTATAGCATTAACAATGGCGTGAGACGAGATTAAAGTATGTATGGGAAAGTCAGCAATTCCCATTTTCCTAAAGCAGGAACGGAATTTGTCGGATTTTAAATCCAGTTATCATTCTTCCTGTTTTTCCCAATTCGTTCTCGGGGCGGCACATTTGAATAGATCCATACGAAAAATGAATAAACGGAACACATGTCGCCAACTCTGCAGAGTCTCCCATTTTTTCAGGATTCCTACGAGCTCCGAATCGCCCAGCTGCAGGAAGAGAGAAAAAGGGGGATAAAAGTCATCGGGACCTTCTGCCTCTATGTCCCGGATGAGATCATCTTTGCATCGGGTGCGGACCGCATCGTTCTCTGCGGCGGAAGAGCTGACACCATTCCGGTAGCAGAGCAATCGCTCCCGAGAAACATCTGCCCGCTTATCAAGTCCTCCTTTGGAGCAGTGATAGATGCCTGCTGCGGTGGATCCCTCGCGTGCCCGCACATTCCCCTTATCGACGTGGTGGTTGCAGAGGCGACCTGCGATGGCAAAAAGAAGATGTACGAACTTCTCACCGATTACCTTCCTACCTATGTCCTGGATCTCCCCCAAAAGCCGGGTAGTCCTGAAGCCCGGGAATATTTCCTTTCCGAAATCCGGAAATTCGCACGGTTCATGGAGCAGCTGACGGGAAATATCATTACTGACGAAGCGCTCCGCAGAGAAATTCGATCATCAAATGCGACAAAGCGCCTTCTTCACCGGCTCTTTGCGCTGCGGAAGAGTGACCCTTCCCCGATCCGCGGGTCGGAAGTCCTGCGCGTGATGCAGAAACAGTTCTTCCTCTCCCCTGACATGTTCCGGAAAGGTATCAGCCTGCTCTGCGACGAACTGGAGCACGTCGTTTCCAGCGGGAACACCGGGCCCCGGATCATGATCTCAGGATGCCCAATGGCGGCGGGAAACACGAAAGTGCCGGACATCATCGAGCAGAAAGGCGGGGTGATCGTCGTTGAGGAGAGCTGCACCGGAACCCGTTCCTTCCTGGACCTTGTGGACGAAGATGTGGACCCATGGAAGGCTCTTGCAGAGCGGTACCTGGAAATCCCCTGCGCCTGCATGACCCCCAATGACCAGCGGATCGCCCGAATCGTTGAGCTGGCAAAAGAATACAATGTCCGGGGCGTCGTCTACTACACCCTGCAGTTCTGTCATGCCTACAATATTGAACGTCTGCGGGTACAGAAAGCACTGAAGAAAGAGGGGATTCCCCTGCTCGCGATCGAATCCGATTATGGGGAATCGGACACGGAACAGATCGGGATCCGGGTAGAAGCATTTCTGGAGATGATCGCGTGATCTCCGCCGGAATCGATGCGGGAGCCGCGACAACGAAGGGGGTGCTCTTCAGGGACAATACTATCATGGGATACCGGATCGCGGATACCGGGTTTAACTTCCTTACCGCGAGTGAAACTATTTTTAGTATTTTGCTCGAGAGCTATTCAATCAGAAGAGAGGAAATAGGACACGTATATGCGACGGGATATGGCCGGTCCTCCATTTCTTTTGCGGATAAATCTGTCAGCGAGATTACGGCACATGCGAAAGGAGTATCCTTTCTTTTCCCCGGAGTGCAGGGGATCATTGACGTCGGTGGCCAGGACTCCAAAGTCATCGTCGTAGAGAATGGCAGGGTTGTGGACTTTCTCATGAACGACAAATGCGCTGCCGGGACCGGAAAATTCCTTGAATATACGGCAAAGGCACTGGAGGTCCCTATCAGCGACCTTGGCGAACTCGCACGTGTATCGGACCACCGTGCCGCTATCACCAGCATGTGCACCGTGTTTGCAGAATCCGAAGTGATCTCGCTGCGGGCAAGGGGGTTCTTAAAAGAAGATATCGCGGCAGGGTTGATCCGGAGCATCGCACAGCGGGTCGCCGTGATGGCCAAACGTATGGGGCTGAAGGAAAATATCGCATTTGTCGGCGGTGTGGCGAAGAATGCCGGGATGAGGGCAGCTCTCGAAAAAGAACTCGGAGTACCTCTCTATGTCCCGTTCGAGCCGCAGATCACCGGTGCCCTCGGTGCGGCAATTGCAGCGCAGGGATAATTTCCTCTCCCCGATTTACCGGTAAATTAGCGGATCCGGACAATATCATATCCTCCGGTGGGATACGCCCACGGTATTTCCTGCAGGTCTGCAAGAGTGGAGCCTGTCCGTATCGCAAGGGCAAA
>JAJRCL010000085.1 GCA_028679035.1 Methanomicrobiales archaeon
CACTCCGGCAGGTAAAGTAAAGCAGAACGTTGCTCCCTTTCCCTCTTCTGACTCCACCCAGACGCGTCCCCCGTGACGGTCGACGATCTTTTTCACGAGGGACAATCCGATTCCGGTCCCCGAGTACTTCTGCCGGGTGTGCAGCCTTTTAAAGAGCTGGAAAATTCTCTCGTGATATTCCGGTGCGATCCCAATCCCGTTATCCTTCACGCAGAAGATCCATTCATCCTCTTTTTGCACCGATGAAATATGTACCTCCGGGACCCCCGTGCCGCGGTACTTCAGGGCATTGTCGATCAGGTTCTGGAAAACCTGGCGTATCTGCAGTGGATCGGCATTCGTGATCGGAAGATGATCGTAGGTGATGGAGGCACCGGACTCCTGGATCAATGTCTGCAGGTTGGTGCAGGCATCGACAACCACGTCATTCATATCCACGGCAATAAAGGGCTCTCCACGGGTCACGACCCGGGAATAGTCCAGCAGATCGTGGATCAGCGTGCTCATCCGTGTCGAGCCTTCGATGACAAAGTCCAGATATTCACGCCCTTCGCTGGTGAGGTTGTCCCCGTATTTCCGGATAAACAGCTGAGAGAAAAGGGTCACGTTGCGGAGTGGTTCCTGCAGGTCGTGGGAAGCGATGTAGGCGAACTGCTCCAGGTCCTGGTTGGAACGTTTGAGTTCATCGACGGTTTTCTGCAGCTCCTCTTCGACCTGTTTGCGATCGGTAATATCAGTGTGCATCACGAGATTTCCAATATGTTTTCCGTCCACATCATAGAGAGGTGAGGAACTTGCAAGGGTCCACACCGCAGAACCATCTTTCCGGCGGAAGCGGTATTCTTCCTGAAGAGGTTTGCCCTTCTGAAGCAGAGCAATGGATGACTTCACTTTTGCTGCCTGGTCTTCTTCCATAAAGTCCAGGGCCTTCTTTCCGTACATTTCCTCACGGGTATAGCCGAGCATGTCAGCAAACCGCTGGTTTACAAATGTGAAACCACCTTTGACCGCCCCAATAGCGATTCCCTCCTGTGATGTCTCGACAATATTGCGGTACCGGGATTCACTCGCCCTGAAGGCCTGCTCGCTTTTCACCAGCTCATCAAGATTATTGCGCAATTCCTCCTGGATCGCAGTAAGCTCTTCATTCAGGGAACTGAGATCTTCATTCTTGCGAAGGATTTCCTCTTCCGATCGCTTACGCTCCGTTATGTCGTGGCTCGCACCGATAATCGCAATCAGCTTTCCTTCATCGTCGAAGACCGGTGCATCATTTGCAAAGATGGGAAAGAGGTGGCCATCACGGTGTTGGACCATGTATTCTCCCGACCACGTCTTTCCCGTTGCCAGTTGTTCAGTAATCTTCCAGGCTTCTTCTCGGGAGATTTCGGGTACGGCGATATCCAGATCCCTTCCCACGACGTCTTCGGCCTTCCATCCATACGTCTTGGTTGCCGCCTCATTCCAGTAAATGATCCTGTTGTTGGTATCAGCAGCGACGACCGCATCACCGACGGCATCCAGCATCCTGCTCTGCAGACGGATCCGGTCTTCGTCTTCCTTGCGGTCGGTGACGATAACACTGATTCTCGTCCCGCCATCTGTCGTGAGCGGGTTCATGGAAATAAAAACAGGGAGAGATCCGGCACCGCGACACAGATTTATCTGGGTTCTTGACGGGCCGTACCGGGCACTCTGCAGTACACTTTCAAAGACCGTACGATCTGTTGGACACACGTGATCGAGGAGAGAGGTGCCCAGAACTTTTTCGGGTTGCACCAGGATCATCGAGGCAAATCTCGTATTGCTGTAGAGTATCGTCCCGCTTTCTGAAATGGTCAGAGCGCCTTCCCGGATATTTTCCACGAGAACCCGGTAGGGTTGATCAGGGCCTTCGAGTGTGTAGATTTTTTTTGTGTCGTCGGTTGAGACGACGATCGCATCGACTTCGCCGGAACTTATCGCCTTCAGTGTCTCTTCGAGTTCGTTGACCTTCTGACGCAGCTCCTCGACTTCCCGCCGAAGTTTCTGTTCCTCCTTGGTCATTTGCGCACCTCGATACTCCTCAAACCGGCCGGGGGAGAAGGTCAAGGCCGACAAGGACCTTGTCCTTTTTAGTCATGTCGCCGATGATGCGCCGGAGTGGCAGGGGAAGTTTCTTGATAAGGGTCGGTGCCGCAAGGACGAGATCCACCGGGTTTTTCGATTGATCCTGATAGATGTCGATCACCTCAAGTTCGTACCGCCCCTTCAGGTGTTCCTCGCAGATTTTCTTCACGTTTTCAACTGCGGTCTGCGATCGGAGGTTATTGCCGGCGATGTAAAGGCGAAGCACATAGTGATCCGTGTCTTTGTTCCGGAGAGCCGCTTCAAATTCTTCGGTGACATCACCCCTCGTTTTTTTCCGTCTCACGTATCCACCCTCCGCAGGTCGAGCCCGACAAGGACCCTTTCCGTGTTGGAGAGGTTGCCGATGATCTTCTTCACCGGCGTGGGAAGTTTCCGGATCAATGTGGGGACCGCAACAATCTGATCGCCCTTCGCGAGCTGGGGGTTTGCAAGCAGGTCAATAACCTCGATATAGTAGCACCCCTGCAGGTGCTGCTCGCATATTTTTTTGAGATTCTCAAACGCGATGAGCGAGTTCGACGTCTGCCCTGCCACATACAGCCGCAGGATCCATTTTCCTTCAATCGTCTCTTCAGTGACCTTTTTTGTCGGTTTCTTTTTTGTCTCCGGCATCTTTCACCCCGCTAACGATCTACGGTGCTCCTTCTCGAACGGGCGCTATGTAGGCTCTGTCCACTGATGACGCTTTCCTCCCCGATCCCGGCCAGCACCTTCGTCGTATCGGAAAGGGTCCCGATAACTTTTTTCCTTGCCCTCTTTGGATCTGCAAAGAGGCGGATGAGCGCCGGCGTCGCGATGATCCCCTCATCGATCGCGGCCCGCGGGTTTTTACGGATATCGATGACCCGGAGGGTATATTTTCCCCTCAGGCGCTGTTCACAGATATTTTTCACATTGGTATACGCACACATCGCCTGCGGTGTGCAGTTGGATACGTAGAGCTGCAGGTTCACCTGTTCATTTTCTTTTTGTTTCGCAGCAACCTTCTCCCCGTACCCGTTGTTTATGGACATTGCTGTATCACCTAGTGCTGCTTCACTTGTCCACCTGCCGAAACGTTGCCATATCATCAAGGACCTTCGCAAAGGCATCTTCGCGGCTCTTTTCCTGGCTGATCTGGATATTTGCCTCATCCTTCTCGCGTTCGAAACGTTCCCGGATCGCTGTGATTTCCGCGTCCATGATCCGGCGTTTGCGTTCCAGTTCCCGCTTCCGCCGTTCGATCTCTTCATCCCGGAGTACTATCTGCGACCGCTCCCGGCTTTCCTGCGCAGCCCGGGCGGAGCCAAAGAGGACCCCCTCGCTTCCCTGGTAGATGTCGATCAGGTCGATCCCCTTATCACTCATAATAAACTCGCGGAGCTGGTTCGAATGGGGCATACCGCGGGATTTCACGATGGAGAACGCACGGTTCCGTTCCCCGTTCCCCTCCACGTTTTTCAGGACGAGCCAGGTGTCCATCAGGGAGGAGACATGCATCGCCGTCGGTTCGATGGAATAGCTACCGACGAGTGCCTCAGTGGTGAGGGAGGAGAAAATTCCGGTGATGTTTTTGCTCTTCGCAAAGTCGATGAGTCGCATCAAGACGGAACGGACCTGCATGTCATCACCGACCGGGTAGAGGTTGGATATGGGATCGATCGCGAGAACTGAAGGGTTGAAGTCCTTCAGCATCTTCATTATTATCGCAAGATGCAATTCGAGACTGTAGGCCGTCGGGCGGACCGCATTGACGTGCAGAAGTCCCTTCTGTACCCATGGCTCAAAGTCCATGCCGATGGATCGCATGTTCCGGATGAACTGGCTCTCCGATTCCTCGAAAAGAAGCAGGAGGCACTTTTCCCCACGCTTGCAGGCGGAATGTATTGATGTTGCGAGGAGGCTCGTTTTACCGGTCCCTGCCTGGCCCGAAACGAGGACAGAACTCCCCCGGTAATAGCCCTTCCCTCCAAGCATCGTATCGAGGCGGGGGATGCCGCTGGAAATCCGTTCCATGGATGCCGTGTGGCTGAGGGAAAGAGAGGTGATGGGGAGGACCGAGATGCCATCACTGCTGATCAGGAAGGGATATTCGTCGGTGCCATGGATGCTTCCCCGGTACTTGACGACCCGGAGCCGCCGTGTGGCGATCTGGTTTACCACCCGGTGGTCCAGCGTGATGACGCAGTCGGCGACATATTCCTCAAGCCCCCAGCGGGTGATCGAAACATCCCCCCGTTCGCCGGTGACAACTGCCGTTATACCTTTGTCCTTGAGCCAGCGGAACAGGCGGCGCAGTTCCGCCCGGAGGATCCCCTGGTTCGTAAAGCCGGAAAAGAGCACTTCGAGGGTGTCGATTGCGATCCGTTTCGCCTTCACCTCGTCGATGGCAGCCCCGAGCCGGATGAATAAGCCTTCGAGATCGTATTCGCCGGTCTCCTCGATTTCCGATCGCTCGATATAGATATAGTCGAGAACAAGCTTCTTTTTCTTCACCAGTTCGTCGAGGTCAAACCCGAGCGAAAGGAAATTCTTCCTGAGATCCTCGATTTTTTCCTCAAACGCGATAAAAACGCCAGGTTCATTATAATCAGTGATGCCGCGGACAATGAATTCCATCGCAAGGAGTGTTTTCCCGCACCCGGGCCCGCCGCTGACGAGGGTCGGCCGCCCTTTCGGCAGACCGCCACCGGTGACCTCATCGAGACCTTTGATCCCGCTCTTTACTTTTGGAAATTCCCTTTCTGTTTTTGCCTTTTTGGCGACAGGGTTGCGCGCCATTGCAATTGCCCCTAAAATTGAGCTATTTTTTGGGATGATAATGATATCTCATCTGGGCGATTTACGCCCGGATTCCGATTTCCTCAAAAAAAAGGATTTCAAACTCCCACAAAGCATCAGATCTCTCATGGTGCTTATCTCCCCTACTGCTTACCCAACCGGCATCCGGCTCGATTCTGGCGATGATGCGGGATCTGCATCGCATATTTATGTTCATTATCTGCGTGCGGCAAGATGTATGCTGGAAATCCTGCGGTACAACTGCACGGGAAACCAGCGATAATTATCAATGAGGGCGGACGCAGAGCCGTCTCTGCGATCAACCTCATGCAAAAGCTGGGTGAACGGACTGATAGAGGTAGAACCCGCTACATACCTGCAATCAGATGGACGTCGTTTCCAGCTTTCTTAAAGGGATTGAATCGGAGGCATTATTCTCTGATATCCAGGTCCATCTGGATCCCTCCGATGAACCCCAGTATTAAATTGTAGATGACTGCCGAAATAGCGCCGGCGATAAACCCGAATATCGCCCCAAATATGATCCCCAATATCACAGCGGCGATACCAAAACCTGCCATTCCTGCGGCACCCAGTCCCGACATCATTGGCACGAGCGACGGCCCGAGTATGGCGATGATGATGCCGTAGATGAAACCGTAGATTGCCCCGATAACAGCACCAAACTTCGCAACGGTCATGACTCCAAACCGCATGACAAACGTGGTTTTTAGTACCATAGTGAAGGGTGGGTGGCGTGAGATATTTATGTATATATTTATTGCACCGCCTTGTATTCCTTTTCGATACCGGGTGTGACCGAATGAATCTAAAATATCCTTACCGTTCCCCTGACCCGTTTTATCCGGAATGTTCCGCGATGTGCATGATGATGTCCGCGGCAGTTTTCAGGAGCATGAAAAGAACAAGTCCGAACCCTGAGAGGAACACAAAACCAAAGATGATTGCGAGGTGCATGGGC
>JAJRCL010000086.1 GCA_028679035.1 Methanomicrobiales archaeon
AACGAGCATGGCATGCTCCATCCAGTGAAACAGGGGAGGGTTGAACTCCCCGCCGGCGGTGCTCTCCCAGATTCCGATGATCGTTTTCCTGGCAAACCACAAGGTCGATGCCTCATCGAGCCAGAGGGAGTTGTAACCCAGGTGGATAAAGCGCAGTATCCCGCCGATGATCGTGATGAGGAGAAGGACCTGGACATAACGGCTCCGGAGAAGGCAGGTACGGATATGTTCCCATTGTAGATCCCGTACCCGTACGGGGCACACCGCCTCGTCGAGCGCCGGATTGAACGTGGCCAATTTTTTCAGTTTGCGAGATGAACTCTTCTTTCCCTGTCCAGCAGTCATGAATGCCCCCGCAGGATCGCCGGATCTGCAAAACGCCGGGACTGATGGTCCCGCTGCGGTGCAGCGCGTAAAATTACCCGCGATGTATACAGATCTGCCCCCGGACATCTCATAATCGTTGTGTTATGCAGAAGGAGAACCCTTCATGCGAACCAGGGATCGCAGGCGTGCCGGTAAAGCCCGGAGATCACCGTGAAGATCCGTATCGCTGCGGACCGCATAGTACACGGCAATGCTCACGACGATCCATTTCACGGCAAAGAACAGGAACGCCGCATACCATCCGGCGGTGAGCGGGGCTGCAACGTAACTGAGGTTGACGTAGAGCTTCCCGAACATGAGCGGGAATTCGATGTACACCATCGCCTGCACCAGGTAAAAGAGCAGGATTCCCCGGACCGATCCGGCAAGCAGAATCGCAAGGAAGGGAGTCAGCCAAAGAATATACTGTGGGCTGTGAAACCGGGAGAAAAATACCGCGGTAAATAACAGCAGGAGCACAATCACGATGAGACGCCGCCCTTCTCCCCGCCGCGCGGTCAGGGCGAGTGCAACAAGAGCGGCAAACCCCGCCACCATCAGGATGTACATCCCGGTGGAGATCATATCGGTACTGACCGGCAGGTGCAGGACGTCCTGGAGAAGGAGGGCAAGGGTATTTGTCGGCGTATTGACGTAGAGACCGGCACCGGCACCTGCGGCAAAGAGATAGGTCTTGTAGGCAGCGGGATCCAGGAGCAGGGTCGGAATGGCGAGGATGATGACGATCGGGAGGCAGACCTTTGCCGCCCGGCGCAGCTCTTCACGGACTGACGTTGCTGCAGAGGCGTGCAGGAGCGCCGGGGGCAGTGCAAGGAGGGGGAAGATCTTTGCGAGGAACCCCAGAGCAATCGCCGCGTACCCCTTTCCCGCTGCACCATAGAGCACAAAGAGAATCCCGGTAACGAGAAGAAATGTGGGGAAGGCATCGTATTTGGTGATAGCAAAGTATCCGGCGGAAAATGCAGTTGCGGACAGGATCCCGCACAGGAAGGCAGTCTTTTCCTGGTACAGGCGAAGGGCTGCGAGGTAGACGCAGGCGGCGATCAGGGCATCGAAAACCGCCATAATCCCGATATACCCCAGTATATAGACCATGGGATTCGCCGTCCCCAGGGTAAAAATGAGGGGCAGGAGAACCGGCACAAGGAAGAGCACCGGATACTCGATGGAGAAATCGAGGAACGGGATCTTCCCCGCAAGGACCTGGGTGGCATACCCATAGTACAATGAGATGTCGAAAAAGTCCACGAACGAGGAGAAGACTCCTACGGTCAGGACGACGGTGAACAGTTTGGTGACGAACGAGAGTGCCACAACTCCCGCGATGTGTTTTTTGACTACCGCAGGATCCTGCGTCTCGATGGCTATGCCGGGGAGCTGGATGGTCTGCAGGGTCTTTTTCCTCTTCGGTGGCATTCCATACAAGCTGAGGACAATGCTGATAAAAAGGAATCGATTTCCCTCCACAATGGGCCGGCCGACCCGCAATGGCAGGGAATCCGATACTTTAATTCAGCGACCTGCCGAATTGATCTGCATTATCCTGCCATGACAACTGTTCTCGTCACCGGTGTCGCCGGGTTCATCGGCTCGAACCTTGCACAGGCCCTGCTCAACCGGAACTACCGGGTCATTGGGATCGACAACCTGTCCCAGGGATATCGCAGGAATATCGCCGCATTCAGCGATCATCCTTCGTTTGAATTCCATGCGATCGACGTCAGAGATGGCCCACTCCTTGATCCGCTTGCAGCCCGGGCTGACGTGATCATTCATCTCGCGGCTTTCAAAATCCCCCGGTACGGGCATGCCCTGGACACCCTGCAGGTCAATACCCACGGGATGCGTAATATTCTCACAACGGCGGCAAAGAACGGGACCCGGGTCGTCTTTGCATCCACCTCGGACGTCTATGGGAGAAATCCCGACCTCCCGTTCCATGAAGGGAGTGACCTGTGGATGGGGCCGAGCACGGTGAAACGGTGGGCGTATGCGGTGTCCAAGATCTTTGATGAGCACCTCTGCTTCGCCTTCCAGGAAGAAGCCGCCCTTCCAGTCACCATTCTGCGGCTCTTTGGCGGCTACGGGCCGAACCAGAACCTCACCTGGTGGGGAGGACCGCAGTCGGTCTTCATCACCGCCGCCCTGCGGGGGGAGCCGATGGAGATCCATGGCAATGGCCGGCAGACCCGCTCGTTTACCTACGTCTCCGACATCGTTGAAGGGATCATCCGCTGTACCGAAGACAAGCACGCGGTTGGCGAGGTCTTCAATATTGGAAGCACCGAGGAGATCGCCATCATCGACCTCGCCTCCCTGATCTGGGAACTGGCAGGAAAGGGAGAGCCCCGGTTTACTATGGTTTCCTATCGCACGTTCGGCAAGTACGAGGACGTGGTACGCCGGATCCCGGATCCCGGAAAGGCCCAGCGCCTCCTGGGGTTTGCACCAGATGTGCGGCTGCGGGACGGTCTCCAGAAGACGATCGCATGGCAGCGCAAACTCCTTGCGGAAGATCCAGCAGCAGCAGGAGGCGGCGAATGAACGCCCGGGTACTCATCACCGGTTCCGCCGGATTCCTCGGCACCAACCTGGTTCCTGCCCTGGTTGCGAAAGGCTACGCTGTCATCGGATTGGATAACCTGATGCACGGCCACCGTTCCGCTGTCCGGGAACTCGAGGGGACCGGGTTCCGGTTCATCGAAGGGGATGTGCGGGACATCGCAACGGTACGTGCAGCAGCAGATGGCGCGGATGTGATCATCCACTTCGCCGAGGCCAAGATCCCACGGTACGGTGGGACGCGGGCAACCCTTGAAGCCAACGTCATCGGGACAGAAAACGTTCTTGCCGTGGCGGCTCAGAACGGAGCACGGGTGATCTACGGTTCAACCGACGAGGTGTACGGGAAGAACCCGGAACGCTGGCTGAACGAGGAAGCAGCGCTGGTCCTCGGCCAGACAAATGTGAACCGATGGGCGTATGCCGCATCGAAACTCCTGTCTGAACAGCTCTGTTTTGCCTACCAGGAAAGCCACGGCGTGAAGATGACGATCCTTCGCTACACCTCCGGATACGGGATCCACCAGTCCCTTGACTGGCAGGGCGGTCCCCAGTCGGTCTTCATCACCGCCGCGCTGCGGGGGGAGAAGATCCCGATCCACGGAGACGGGCTGCAGTCCCGCACTTTCACCCATGCCGGGGATATGGTGCGGGGGACGGTGCTCGCTCTCGAGAGCCCGTATGCAGACGGAGAGATTTTCAATATCGGCAGCAGGGACGAGATCACGATCATCAACCTCGCCTACCTGATCTGGCGCCTCGTAAAAAATCCGCAGAAACCCCGGCTTGAATTTGTCCCGTACACCGATTTTTCCCGGAATTACGAGGATGTACGGCACCGCGCCCTGGACATCTCCAAGGCGTCCTACCTCCTCGGATACGAGCCGCGGGTGAACCTTGCAGACGGCCTCCGGGAAACCATCCAGTGGCAGGCCTCCATGCTCGGATCCCCGGGAGAGATCTGAACAGCATGCGGATTCAGGTGTGGATGTGACGGCAGTAGAAGAAGCCTGCCCGCAGGAACCGGGATCGCAGACGAGGCCGAACCGGTGGCTCACCCCGGTCCTTCTGCTTGCCGGTTTCATCATCCTCCTCTTTTTCCTGATCCGATCGAACCTGGTAGAAGAGTACCGGATCATCCTGGGGATCGATCCGTTCCTTTTTGCCATCGCATTTCTCCTCTCTCTGGCAAGTATCGGGGTGAAAGTCTACCGGTGGCAGTACCTGTCCGCCCATTATGGGACCCGTATCTCCTGGTCCCATGCAGCACTCGCGAGCGTGCCGAGCTTGTTTTTTGCGAACATCACCCCGGGGAAAGCGGGAGATCTGTACAAGGCGTATTACATGCGTAAACGGCACCTCCTCGCGTACCTGAATGGGATCTCCATGATTTTTTACGAACGGTTTTCCGAGCTTTCCCTTCTCTTCCTCGTCGGTGCCCTTTTTCTCTTTGCCCCGGCGGACGAAAACATAGTCATCATGCTTGAGGCGACACTGGTCATCCTCCTCATCCTGGTCGCGGTCTACTGGAGAGCGGATTTTGTCCTGGAACGACTGAAGCGCCTGCTCGTGCGGCTCCCGTTTACCACCCCGGAAATCTGTGGCGACCTGCAGATCCGTAAGCTTTCCGTTGCACCGCTCGCCGGTGTGTTTGCCATAACGCTTGCATCCCTCACGCTGGAATTCGTTCGCCTCTGGGTCGTGGTGCGGGCATTGGGGTACTCCCTGTCCCTGCTGGACACCGCGGTATTCCTCTCCATCGCAGTGATTGCCGGCCTTGTTTCCCAGATACCCCTGGGAATCGGGGTGATGGAGGGATCTCTTGACTATTTGTTCCGTTCTGCCGGCCTGGATCCTGCCGGCTCCATGGCGATCGTCCTCACCGATCGTGTAATTTCGATGTATTTTGCTCTTGTCCTCGGTTTCGTTGTTTCGAAATTCGCATTTGACGAAATGGAGCGTGGTGCCCCGTGATCTCGATTGTCATTCCCCTTTTCAATGAACAGGAGAATGTCCTCCGGTATCCGGAGACGCTGTTTCCGATCACCGATGCCATCGGCAAAAAATTCGGGGAACCCATCGAATACGTGATGGTCGACGATGGGAGCAGCGATGATACGCTTGCCCAGCTGCAGGCACTTGCACGGAAACGGGGAGATGTGCGGGTCGTCGCCCACGAAAAGAACCGGGGGATGGGTGCTGCGTTCCGGACCGGGATCGCTGCAAGCCGTGGGGAGATCATCGTCACCATGGATGCGGATCTTACCTATCGTCCCGAAGAAGTGGAAAAACTTCTTACCTGTTATTACGCGACCGGTGCTGACTGCGTGTACGGGTCGCCCTACTGCCGCGGAGGGGAGGTGGAGAACCTCTCCTATATCCGCCTGCTTCCGTCCCTCGGTGTCAACGTCCTCTACCGGGCCGTTCTCTGGCAGAATATATCCTGTGTAACCTCAATCATCCGTGCCTACCGGGCATCCTCGGTACGGAGTATAACTATCGAGAA
>JAJRCL010000087.1 GCA_028679035.1 Methanomicrobiales archaeon
ACGTCCCCGTCTCTGCGCAGATCGGGAAATTTGTCAATGCAACCGGTACCGGCGGAAATCCCGACTCGCTCATCGCCGTGGTGAATGCAAATTTCTCCCGCAGCAGCCCGGGGATCAGCGGCACCGACTGGCGGACGGTGCACGACTTCACGGATGCCGAGGGGCTGGTTTTTGCGAACAGCACCGGTGGATCCATCGGTTCCATCAATTTTTCCGGTGGCGTCGACCTGTGCGATACAGATTTCGCAGCCCTGCTGGACGGACCGATCACCGCATTGAACATCCGTGAGGAGAATGTCACCCTGGATGCTACTGTTCCCGGTATGGCAGCCCTGAATACCTCCTCAAGGATCACGATGTCCTGTCCTGGCTGTACGGCTGGACCGGCAATCCTTGCCGGAAACACCGTCGCCTGGTACGCGAATGGTTCCGCACCGGATGGATCCCCGGTCTCAGCTCTCTCCTGGGATAACGGGACCAGGGAAGTTACATTCGATGCGGCACACTGGACGACCTACCGGGTGCATAGGACCGGGCCGGACATTCTTATAACCGCTCCGCCGGATGGAATGGTTACCGATAATGCATCGCTCCTGCTCGAAGGAACAGCCGATGACCCGTTTGGCGTTGCCCGCATCGAGCTCACGGTCAACGGGGGATCCCGAGTGATGGCATCGGGAACAACCCTCTGGAACAGCACCGTTCTGCTGGACAGCGGGGTCAACACGATTACGGTATGGGGAACAGACTCCCTGGAGTGTACCGCCGAGGCACAGATCCACATCACCCGAACAGTCCCGGTGACGCCAGTGCAGCGTGCCGGCGGCGCGGGAGGTAGCCCCGCGGTTGTTCCTGTCCCGACAACTACGGAACTGTATCCACCGAATCTTCCGGCACGCACGGTCACCATTTCTTCAGCAGATAATCGTATTACAGCTACCATCGTTCTTGCGGAAAATGAACAATTGAATTCCTCGCTCGCAATTACCGAAGAGGATCCCTCCCTTATCGAACTGGATTCTCCCTTTCCGAATGCGACTGTCTTCTGTGCGTTCGCCCTTGAGCCGGCCGGAACAACGTGTGAACCGCCTGCACAGATTGTTTTCGCCGCTGACCAGCGAATGGACGGTGCTCTCGTACAGGTCGTCGCACAGAATTCTGAGTCAGGCTGGGAGACGCTCGCATCAACCATCGATGGAACAAAAATTACATTCACGACGGACCGGTTTACGAGATACGCTTTCATCCGGATTCTCCCCGACAACCTGCAGGCAGGGACTGATATCCCGACCCCGACTCCCCCATTGTCCGGGGAAAGCCCGGAAGAGCCAATGCCACAAAAAAGTGGAAATAATTTCGCCGGATTTCTCTTTGGCATTGCTGCCATCACAGGAGCATTATGGATGAAGGGCAGGGATTGATCATCCCCGTGAAAGAAGAACGTATCAATCGGGGGGACAGCTCATGAAAGAACCGGAATATGGATGTCGGAACCATACAAACGGTTGCAAAGAGGGGCAATTATCTCCTCACCGATACCACGATGGGGAGACACATAGTGCCGGGTGTTGGTCGCAGGAATGCAGATGAGAAAGATTTTTTCCCCATTCGTCTGCGTCCTTATCGTTTACCTCGCTGTTACCCTGTGCATCACGTCGCTGCTGCTGGTCCTCTCCGATAGCTCCCTTGCGACATGGGCAGGGGTTGATGCCCGGCGTTTCCACGACATGGCGGCGACGATCATCCATGGACTTACTCCGTACATTGACTACGTCGATCCGAAGCCACCGCTCCTGTATGCAGTTGTGGCAGGCATGGATCTTCTCGCACCCGCCGGCAGCATCGACCTGTTCGTTATCGCCGGTCTCAATGTGCTATCCGCTCTGCTGGTATGGGACCTGGGAAGGAAGGAATACGGTCAGGCAGCTGGATTCGCTGCAGGCCTGTTTTTTCTCGTGACGGCGGTCTTTGTCCAGGGGTACTTTTTCTTTGCCGAACAGTTTGCCCTTGTTTTTATTCTGCTTGCGATCCGATTCGGGCTCGCATCCCGGTATGTTGCTGCCGGTTGTTGTATCGGCCTGGCCTGTGGATTCAAACAGTACGCATTCCTTGGGATTCTCCCCCTCGCGTACCTTGTGTGGAGCGGAAATTCACGGAGCTACTACCAGGTGTTTCTCCCGGCGATGGGCGTCATCGCCGGTATATTCGGGTTCTTTGCCCTCGCCTATGGACCGGATGCGGCACTCAGTGCGTTCCACTGGTCTTTCGGGATTGCACCCCAGTACGCAAGCGGGATCATCACCGGTGTGCCGGATTACCATGCGACCAGTGCGATCGGTTTTGCGATCAACATTCTTGCCGGGATCGCCGTCACCCTCCCTGCGCTGGTGTTTGCCGGTATGAGCATCACCGTCCGGGGCATCCGGAGCCGGTTTGAGGTGGCGGTCACCATCGCGCTCGCCGTTTTTCTTGCCACCCTGTTTGTACGGCAGTACCTGCACTACTGGATCCTGGCCCTCCCCTTTCTCTCCCTGCTGGCGTGCCGGGAGTTCGGTGACAGAAAGTTCCGGTACGGAGGGGAGGACAATCCACACACCAGACAACGGTCGTCATAGCACCGCACGAGAAATTTTCCGGTGCCCGCTTCCCGGTGGGAAGAAAGGGTTACTCCAAAAAACCGGAATTCTTCTCTGCATCAGAAGTAGAGAAAAGGTGAATATCACACTTCCAGGTATTTGCGGAAATGCGCTGTCATATGATCGATCGCCGGGCCCACGTACGTATCCACATCATATAGATCGATATGGTTGGGTGCGTCAAGCCAGAGTATTTCCCTGGGTTCACCCGCCTGGTCATACACCTCCTGTGCATACTTCGGCAGGCAGTATCGGTCGTTTTTCCCGTGAATTATCAGAAGGGGCGTGGGTGCCACGTGGTGCGCAAATGGTACCGCATTGTACGCCATCAGGTTTTCCACCGATTCGGTCGTATACCGGTTTATCCAGTATGGGCTCCATGCCCGGGAAGTCCCGTAGTATTCAAACGGCTCGTCCCCGGTCATGGCAGCCGGTTTGTTTCCCGTTGCCACGGCCGGGATATACTGCACGTCCCCGCTCTCATAGTGCTCCTGCCGTGAGGCATTCAGGTTGCGGAGAAATGTAACGAAACCGTCCTTTCCGAGCATCCCTGCGAGCGAGTCCCCGATGTTGAGGCCGGCTGCGATGATCGCCACTGCTTTCACCCGCCGGTCGAATGCCGCCAGCTGCAGCGCGTAACCGCCACCCATGGAGACGCCGAACGCTCCGATATTGTGCGGATTCACCTCGATGATCGTCGCGAGAAAACTGACCGCATTCTTCAGATCCTCCACTTTTTTCGCCGGGTCTTCGTGCTGCCGCGGCCAGCCCTCACTTTCGCCAAAATGGCGGTGATCAAATGCAAGGGTAATGAATCCCTTTTCCGCCATGCGCTCAGCATAGAGGCCGACAACCTGCTCCTTCACCCCGGTCATCGGTCCGGCAGACACCAGCGCCGGCAGGGTTTCCCCTTCTTCGAAGGTGTCCGGAATAAAGAGGTTTCCCACAACCGTACAGTCTTCACTCTCAAATTCCACCATTCTCTTCATGTCAGCACCCGCGTGGTATGGCTGCACCTTACCCGCATGAAGGTATTAGTCTTTGCCATGGGACACCGTTGTTTCGAAATTTCGACGGAGACTACACAGAATAACGGAAGACTGTGGTGAGATTTCAGTACGAGAAAAACAGTGCAGATGCTTTTTTTTCAGATTGGCCTTCTCTGCCCGCTTGCGTCCCGCTGGTACCTGCCAAACTCACTTCCGATAAGAAGATCTCCCCGCACGACCGGTCCTTCTGTGCAGATCCGCAGCCCGTGGGGGTCGATACAGCAGGAACCGCAGATCCCGATCCCGCATTTCATGAACCGGTGAACGCTGAATTGTCCCCTCTGCGCAATTCTTCCTTTCTCAAGGCGATCGAGGACGGAACGCATCATTAATTCCGGTCCACAGACACAGATTGAGGAAAAACTCTCGGGAGGATAGGCATCAAACAGTGCAGTAACAAACCCGTGCGTACCGATGGATCCGTCGTCCGAGGCGAGTGAAAGGTTGGTGCACAGCTGGAGGCGCTCGCGAAACGGTATATCTGCAGCAGTCCGTGCACCGAGGAGAAAGGTATCGACCTTTCCCTGCTCGGCGAGAGGGAGAAGCGGAGCCGCCCCGATTCCCCCGGCGATGGCGAGCGTCGGTCTGACGGGGGTAAATCCGGTTCCCAGAGGGCCCCGGATCCCGATCCGATCACCTTCCCCGAGAGCGAACAGGGCGCTGGTGGCGTCCCCGACCTTCTGCACGGAGATCGAATTTGCCGATGACAGTGCCATAGGGATCTCATCGATCCCCGGCACCCATACCATGACAAACTGGCCCGGGATGAATGAGAAGGACCGGGAAAGGGAAAAGGTGCGTACCGAAGGCGTTTCCCGGACTATTCCGAGGATCTCGACCCCCTTGGCGATGGAATCAGTCATGGGCGCACCCCAGAATTTCTTCGGCGTTAATTCCGGTCGGGGAATAGAGTTCGGCAGCGATACCCTGGAAGATGTGCTCATCCTCCATCACGGCACTCCCGATCTGGACGGCACTGGCCCCCGCCATGATCATTTCCAGCACGTCCGATGCTGTCCGTATTCCTCCGCAGCCGATAATCGGGATACTGCAGGCATCGAACAGTTCATACACGCACCGGATAGAGACAGGAAAAATGGCACTTCCTGACACGCCGCCGAACCGGTTCCCGAGCACCGGCCGGCACAACTCGGTGGATATCCGCATCCCTTTGAGCGTGTTGATCGCGACAAGTGCGGTTGCTCCGCCGTCCTGCGCAGCGATCCCGATCTCCACAATATCGGTTACGTTCGGGGTGAGCTTCACCCATGTGGGGAGACCCAGGTCCGCAACGACCCGAGTGCAATCCTCCACGATGGAAGGATCGCTCCCGAGTGCCGACCCGAATCCTTCTGCATGCGGGCAGCTCAGGTTCAGCTCAAAGCCAGCTGCAAGGTCGATGAACCATCCTGCTACGGTGCGGAATTCTTCCGGGGTGCCGCCGAAGATGCTCACAATAACCGGTTGTCCCCGCAATGGGCCCCACTCGTCCCGGAATCCCCGCGATGGATTGGGAAGACCCATCGCATTCAGCATGTACCCGTCAAAAGCCGCGATGCAGGGACCAGGGTGGCCGGGGAATGGACGTGGTCCGAGGGATTTTGTGACAACGCCGCCGGCGCCGGTATTAAGGATACGTGCAAGGGATGCTCCCGTTGTGCCGAGCACGCCTGCAGCGAGAAGGAGATGGTTGGCAAGGTGGACTCCGCCGACCTCAACCGGGCCAGGGGCAAGCCGGATCATGTACAGGGAGTTGGAGTCTTTCGGTAATAAATACCATTTCCAGAGGGAATTTTTTAAAATAACCTTGCTGCGCATGTCCGCACGAGTGATCTGGTATCTCCACCGTATCGGGAGGAAATAAACAGCAGGGAAAGAATCCTTTATGGAACGAATGCAATCGGCTTACACTTTATTATCCGCGGATACCCATTATTGCCGATGACAACCCTCGCCATCCTCGGTGTCGGGAAGGTAGGGGGCGAGGTCGCCTTCCTTGCAGCCCTCCAGGGGGTGGCAGATGAGATGGTTCTGTACGATATTGCTGAGCCCCTGCTGAAGGCACAGGTGCTCGATCTTCACCATGCGATGCCGGAACTCCCCATTTCCACAGATCCCGCACGCATCAGGGAGGCGGATATTTGTGTTTTCACAGCAGGTACCCCACGAAACCCCGCAATCCGCACCCGGGCCGACCTTCTCACCAGGAACATGCCGTGTGCAAAAGATTGTTCGAACCATCTCAGCAGGTTTGACGGGGTCCTTATCACCGTGGGAAATCCCATGGACCTGATAAACCACTACCTGTGGAAGCTGACCGGACTTCCCCGGGAACGGTGCATCGGTTTCGGTGGGCAGCTCGACAGCGCCCGTTTATTACTGGACCTGAAATCAAAAGGGATCCCGGGGGATGCCTGGGTACTGGGGGAACACGGGGAACACCAGGTACCGCTCTTTTCCCGGCTCGCCCGGACCGTGGAAATTCCGGTCCGCGAGCAGGTGCTGGAGCACCTGCGGGATTCCAGCATGGAAGTTATCCGCGGTAAAGGAGCAACCATCTTTGGTCCTGCGGCTCATATTGTGCGCCTGATCCGGGCTGTTGCCAGGGATGAGAATGTCCTTCTTCCCTGTTCCTGTATCGTCGAAGGCGAGTACGGGCTACAGGGATGTTCCATCGGTCTTCCTGCACGGATCGGGAAAGAAGGGTTCCGGTGCATCGGACAGTGGGACCTGGATCCCTGGGAGGACGAACGATTGCAGGAAGCGGGCAGGTTTCTTGCAGATCTCATCCTGAGGGCGCATGTCTAGCACTCCGCACGCGATTGCACAGATGGGACAGACGACCCGCCTGGGAACGGAGGCAGGATGTACACTGGATGAGTTCTGCGGGGTCCGGGTTGCCATAAATCAGGTAGAGTACAGCACGGCACCCGGAGGCCCGACGATTCATATTTTCGGCAGGGACGTACAGGGAAGGCTGCACCGGATCGATGTGACCGGGTTTCGTCCCTATTTTTACATCCCGGTGGAACAGGCAGAAAGGACAACCCTTTCCGCTGAGATGGAAATTGAGAAGGGAACGACCTACCGGTCGATCCGGGGTGAGCCGCTCCGACGGGTCTATACGCTAAAACCCATGGATGTCCGGAACGTGCGGGAACGCTTCCGCCATTTCGAGGCCGATATCCCATTTGCGACCCGTTTTATGATCGACTGCGGGCTCACCGGAGGGGTACAGTCACCGGGATCACCGGTAGATTACCACAGGCTGCAGCCGGCGTCAGTCGACGCACCGGCCCGGATCTGTATTCTCGATATTGAGTGCGAGGATCACCGGGGTTTTCCCGAACCGGAAAAGGACGCGATTATCTGCATCACCTGCTGGGACTCTTTTGAGGATACATATACCAGTTTTCTGCTGGATCCGGGAACCGCAATGTCGACGGTACGGCTTCCCGGTGAGGGGGGCCTGGAGAATGGGTGTTTCTGTGCCGAACGGCATGCTATCACCGTCTGCAAAGACGAGCGATCGTTGCTGCGTTCATTCGCAGAGTATGTCAAGGGAAGGGACCCGGATATCCTGAGCGGGTGGAACTTCGTCGATTTTGATCTGCCATATATCACGAAACGCATGGAGGTGCTCGATCTCTCGCCGGTGCAGCTCGCCCGGCTTCCCGGGATGACCGAACGGACCGCACTCCGGGGACGTGCGGTCTTTGATCTTCTGGATGCCTACCGGCGCACGCACCAGTCTCAGCTCGACTCGTTCCGGCTGGATGCCGTCGCCGAAGAAGAACTGGGGGAGACGAAAGTGCGCTACACCGGGACCCTCACCGACCTCTGGCGCAATGATCCTTCCCGGCTTGTCGAGTACAATTTCAAGGATGTTCAACTCTGCGTGGATATCAACAGTAAAAACTATCTCATTGAGTTTTACCGGGAAATTGCCCGGTACGTCGGCTGCCCCCTGGAACGCACCATCAATTCATCGAGCGTGATCGACGTCTATGTGCTGCGCAAAGCGTTCGGCCGGTTCATTCTTCCTTCAAAAGGATTTGTTTCGGGGGACGAATTCGAAGGGGCCACCGTCTTTGATCCGTCCCGCGGGGTCCGGGAAAATGTTGTTGTTCTTGATTTAAAGTCCCTGTATCCCATGG
The DNA here is from genome assembly GCA_028679035.1 of Methanomicrobiales archaeon. Lineage (GTDB taxonomy): Archaea > Halobacteriota > Methanomicrobia > Methanomicrobiales > JACTUA01 > JAJRCL01. The sequence goes on from JAJRCL010000087.1 coordinate 7,843, forward strand.
CGATGATGACCATCAACGCCTCGCCGGAAACCAAGGATCCGTCCGGAGAGTACCGTGCCCCGAACGGTGTGCGTTTCCGCAAGGAGCCGGACGGGCTGACCCGCAGCATCCTCGCCGAACTGCTCAGGGAACGTGACGAAAAGAAGGCGGTGCGCAACCGGTACCCGATGGGTTCCCGGGAATACACGCTCTACGACCTGCAGCAGAACGTGCTCAAGGTGATCATGAACACGTATTATGGCGTGAGCGGCTATGCCCGTTTCCGGTTATACGACCGCGAAATCGGTGCTGCGGTAACATCGGTCGGGCGTGCTATTATCGAACACACCCGGAAAGCGATAGAGGGCATGGGCTACCGCGTTCTGTACGGTGACACCGATTCCTGCATGGTCCAGCTGCCGGTGTCCGACCTCGCGGACATCATCACAACCGCCCGGAAAATCGAAGGGGTGGTCAACGCGAGCTACGCAGACTTTGCCCGCTCGGTACTGAACGCCGATACGCACTATTTCTCTATCAAATTTGAAAAAGTTTTCAAGAGGTTCTTCCAGGCGGGAAAAAAGAAACGCTATGGAGGGCACCTTATCTGGAAGGAGGGGAAAACAGTCGATGATATCGATATCGTGGGCTTCGAGATCCGGCGCAGCGACTCCCCCCACATTACACGGGAAGTGCAAAAAAAAGTCATCGGCATGATCCTGCGGGGAGAAGGATTTCCCGCCGTGCGCCTGTACCTTGCCGATGTGATCCGGACGTACCGTGCAGGCAAATACAGTCTCGATCAGATAGGGATCCCGGGTGGGATTGGCAAGCAGCTCGATCAGTACGAGACCGATGATGCGCATATCCGGGGGGCAAATTACGCCAACGAATTTCTCGGAGCCCAGTACGCCCGGGGGAGCAAGCCAAAACGGGTCTACATCAAATATGTGAAAAGCCGGTACCCGAAGACCGATGTTCTGTGCTTTGAATACGGTGACCAGGTGCCTTCGGAATTCGTGATAGATTATGAGATCATGCTCGACAAGACTATCCGCCAACCGATATCCCGGATTATCGAGGCTGTTGGATGGGAGTGGGCTGACGTCGATCCTTCGCATACGACCCTTGCACAGTTCGGGCTGTGAAAGAATAATCTCCTCAAATCCTTTGCAAGAGTGATCCGCGGAATCGTATCATGGCGGATTTGTAACAAGTTCGAGAGGGCGATTGACCTTTTTTCTGATACCTTCTCTGGCAGATTACGCAATCCCGGATTCCACCGAAGAATTCTATTTATCGTAAAACACTTCATTTACCATGAAATACAAAATTTTTCAATATTTTATTAAAAAAAATGAAAATTATCAAATAAATATTTTAAAAATTTTTAAATAAGATGAAAAATAATACAATTTTCATAAAAATGTCTCCCGCATCCGGCGCAGGAAAGATTACCCTCCACACCTTTGTCTGGTTCCCCATATTCCTGGTGCTGATCACCTGCCCCGTGTTTGGATACGAAACCGTTACGGATCTTTCAACTCCACAGAATCTCACGACTGCCGCAGGGCAGCTGTATAATGCCGGGGAATATCGTGCCGCTCTTGACAAGCTCGATGCTGCACTCCTGATCACTCCGGACATGGTTGATGCCTGGTACCTGAAAGGGCTGATCAATCTCCGGCTTGAAAAATACCCGTCCGCCGTTGTTGCGTTTGACCGGGCAATCCAGCTGAATCCGAAAAACCCGGAGTACTGGTGCGGACGGGGCGATGCGTTCTTTGCACAAAAACAGTACAGGAATGCGTTGCCGTCGTATGAATCGGC
>JAJRCL010000088.1 GCA_028679035.1 Methanomicrobiales archaeon
ATGGGCAGGTTCTCCATCAGGTTGCGCAACTGCTGCTTCTGGGAATTCACCAGTAGTTCAGCATTCTTGCGTTCTGTAATGTCCCGGATCGATTCAACGGCGCCGGTGACCCTTCCAAGCCCGTCATACAGTGGAGATGCCTTACCCCACAGGTGTGCCCCTCGCCCGTACCTGAATTGTGGGACAAATGTCTCTGCGATTAAAGTCGCACCCTGCCGTTCTATGGACGTGTAGAGATCTGCTGCTGCATCATTCGTACCAATCAGGTCAATAAGAATGGGTCTCTTAACGCCATAGAAGGGAATTGCGTAGGAATAATCGCCCTTTCCGACCATTTCCTCTTTGTGTACACCGGTCATTTTCTCCATAGCCCGGTTCCATGCGACTACCTTTTTTTCTGCGTCGATGACAAACGTGGCATCTGGTAAAAATTCGATGATGTCCGTGAGATTCTGGTGCGCAATTCTCAGGTCTTCTGCAGATTTTTTAAGCGTGGAGACATCGATAACGATACCCCGAAGACCGACTGGCCGGTTTTCCTGCAAAATTGGGGAAGAATACACCAGGATCGGTACAACCGAGCGGTCTTTCCGCAGCGCATGGTACTCTTCCGCCTCAAATTGCTCTCCCTGGAATTTCCGGGTCACATTTGTCTGGACTCGCGCTCTATCTTCCGGAGGTATGACTTCAAAAAGGGATAATCCGTTTTTCAGATCTTCCTCATTGTAACCGAAGAATTCCTTTCCTGCTTTATTGATGAAGGTGATGGTGCCGTTCAGATCGCACTCAAAAACCGTCTGAGGTAAGAGCTCGGTAAGGTCGCGGTACCGTTTTTCGCTCTCGGTAAGCGAATCCATAACCCGGGCCTGGTCAGTGATATCAGTCCCGTAAATATTGACATACCTTCCCTCAGCTATCGGGGCGAGCGTACATGAGTACGTCCGTGCACCGATCTGTATTTTTACGTCCCGGGAGACCAGCGTCTGCAGGGATTCCTGGAGATCACGAAAGAGACTGGAGGGGACCATCTCCCCAACTCCGATTTGCCAGAAAGCAAGGATCGGTTCTGCTGCGACGTTAGCGTACTGGACTTTTCCACCTTCTGAAATTCGTAAAACCGGGTGAGGATTTTCTGCCGGAAACTTCGCCAGGTTTCTGATTACATCTTCTGATTTTTTCCGTTCGGTGATGTCCCTTGCTGCCGCGAATACTCCGGCAATTTTCCCTGATTCATCCCGGAAAACCGTTGCGTTATACAGGACCGGAGTTATATCCCCGTTCGTGTTGCGGATTTCCAAAGGATAATCCCGGACCTGCCCGTCACGGAACACCATCTCATAGCCGGCTTTTGCTTTTTCCGGTTCGGTGAAATACGTGGAGAAGTCGGTATCTATCAAATTTTCCCGGGCCACCCCGGTGATGCGCACGGTTGCTTCATTGACATCACAGATGGCCCCATCCGGACTGATGGTCACCAGTGGATCGAGGTTCGCTTCGATAAGGCTGCGGTTATAGGCACCTTCACGCCGAATCTCTTCCTGGACTCTTCTTTTAATGACAATATCCTGATCGATCCGGAAATAGACAAAATTACCGGAATCTGAGGAAAAGGGAACAATGTTCAATAATGCGGGTCTCAATTGCCCGTTGACGACAAATTTTGTTTCAATAGCCCGGGGCGACGCGGGAATTTCCTGATCGGGTTTCAGCAACTCAATGGTAGCAGACGGCCAGAGATCCCGCAGCTCCTTTCCGATGATTTCCTGATGGGAACAGGAGAAAAATTCCAGTGCTGCCTTATTTGCTTCTATGCAATGTCCAGATTCGTCTGCCATGAAAATGGGGTTGGGGAACTGGTCAAACAAAGCAAACAATTGTGTATCGTGCCGGTTCCCTTTCCCTGTCTCTTTCGGTAATGGCGAACCCCCGGGCATACTCACGCCTTTTGCCCCATCTTGCACATCGGATAGATCGGATGGGCATCCGAGCTACAGGCATTCACGAAAATTCCTTCGACGTAGAAGAAAGGAGGATCCAGTCTTGGTATCCAATGGATCTGATGCATCACAATCACGTCTGGGATATGCGGTACCGGGCACCTGGGACCGCAGGCGGATAGAGGAGTGTCAGGTTGTTCCGCGTATTTCCGATATTTTTAATTTCACATTTGATTAATTAAATATTCCTATTTTAAAATTATTTTAAATAGAAAATTTTTCCATAAAATAACGAAAATAACGCATTCGGTACCCTGAATTTTAAAAAAATGATGGTGATATCGAAAAAAAGGATCCAGGTTACCGGACTTGCCGGGACTGTGGATCATTCCCGGAGATTTTGCAACACATCGTGGGCGCTGATTGGGGCCTTCTTCTTCAGCTCTTCCAGCGCAGACATAGCAAATGCCCGGAAATCCTCATCACCGCTTTTCACCGCTTCGAATAAGGGTCCTACTGCCCGGGGATCTCCGATTGCTGCGAGCGCGGAGACCGCTCTCCAGCGCACCCGCCAGTCCAGGTCCTTGAGAGATTCGACGAGGGGAATTACAGCTGAAGGATCCCGGATTTTTCCAAGGGCTCCGGCCGCTTCCCATCGTACCTTCCAATCGACGTCCGTTAATTTTCCTATGAGAGGTTCGGTTGCACGTGGGTCCTTCAGTTGACCAAGAGCTCCCGCTGCTTCCCAGCGCACCCGCCAGTCCGGGTCCCGTAACAGCATGATAAATGCATCAAGGGCACTGGGATCTCCGATCGCGCACAATGCCGCCGCAGCACTCCGTCGGACTCTCCAGTCCGCGTGCTGCAGTACGTGAATCAGTTGAGCAACCGCCTGGGCTTGCACCAGAGGCTCAACTTTTTCCCGTTCGCGTATCTTGCCCAGAGCCCAGATGACAATTTCGCGAACTTCCCAGGATGAATCCTTCAGTGCCTTCGTCAGCGGATCGATGCCGCGGATGTCACCGAGTTCCCCAAGAGCTTCGGCAGCCTGCCACCGGAGGCGATCATTGCCAAAAGTCAATGCCTGGATTAACCCTTTGAAATCCTTGCTTTCCCGAAGTTGTTCAACATCTGGCGGGATCATCGGTGCTATTGGTACGTGTGCACGAAAAAGGTAAATGCATTGTGATGTACCCTTCATTTTCTAATATAATGCACTATTCTGCACTTTAGGAACAAACCAGAATAAAATACAGAATCAGAATTGCGATTAAAGGACTATTTCAGGGAAAATTTCCCTTTTGAACAACGTGATATTTTTCCCGTGAACCGGTTACAAAAACATGATATTTGTGCACGGTGATTATTCTACATTCACATGAGAATGAGGTGACCATGCCGGAAAAAGCAAAGATTCTCGTTGTGGAGGATAATGCAGTCGTAGCAATGGAAATCGAGGAAAATCTGACCCGCATGAATTACAAAGTTACGGGAGTCGCTGCCACCGGCGCTGACGCAATCCGGATTGCGGCCGACACCCGTCCAAACCTCATTCTCATGGATATCAACCTTATCGGGCCCATGGACGGTATCACTGCTGCAGGAAAAATCAGCGCATTTCTCGATGTTCCTATCATTTACCTGACCGCATATTCTGATGAACCCACATTACGCAGGGCAATGAAGACCCAGCCATTCAGTTACCTGATCAAACCATTTGAGGAGCGTGAACTGTACAGCAACATCGAAATGGCTCTCTACAAGGATAAAATTAAAAAGAGAGTGGAAGGCGATGAGCAGTGGCTTTCCAGTATCCTGCGGAGCATCGCCGATCCTGTCATCGCTGCAGACTCGGATGGCGTCGTTACGTTTGTCAATCCACCGGCAGCGGCGATTATCGGGGTTGATGCGGAACGAGTCATCGGGGAACCGATTCAGTCCGTATATCGCACAAAAAAAGGGAAATCCGAGCCCATATTTGAGGAACCTTCGTTACGGATCAAAGAAAAGCCCGCGGTTGTCGGATACCCGATGCACACGATCCTGCTGACACAGGGAAACGAGGAAGTTCCCATCGATTCCACTATAGCATATGTGAAGGACGGAGAAGATCACATTATCGGTACGGTCATTGTATTCCGGAAAAAAACCGCATTAGATACAGGCGTTCAGACCGGGCCGGATATGGCAGCCGTGTACCGGTCCATTCTCGATTCTTTGGGGGAAGCGGTTGCGGTCGTTGACGTGAAAATGAAGGTTGCCTTTTCCAACATGACATTTGAACAGTGGCGTCTCGAATGGTCGCCGAATATTGATGCCGGTTCCGATGCTGCCATGATCTCTGAAATGCTCCCCTCCTTCAAGACTCTCGCGCCCGTATTTTTCGAAGAGGCGTTTCACACAAACCAGCCTCAGTTGCATCGTGAGTCGGTAAAAAACGGTAAAAAAGACCAGATTATCGAGATCCGGAAAAATCCATTACGTATCGGCGGGGAAACGGTCGGAATCGTAACGATCCTGCGGGTTCTTCCCCGATAAAGAATTTTTTTTGCTGTGCATATCCAGTCGGTTCGCCCAGGCATGTACCTGTTCAGCTCCATTTGATGCAGTCCAGGACAACCTGACGAAGGTTTTAAGCCTGCTCATGCATATTTCACCGAAACCTGGAGGGTTTCGATGGTACAGCTTGGTAAAAACATGGAAAAAGTCGTTGGTACGAACTGCTACAATTGCCTGTTTGTCTCCAAAGAGGAAAAACCGGTTGATCCCAAAATACAGAATGCAGAAGGTGGTATCGACCCCAAAACCCCGGATGAACTGGAGCGAGCACGCAAAGCGGATCTCATCACGCTCCCGGGTGGAGTAAAATCCGATGCAACGACTAAGAAGTTTTGTGGTCATGAAAAAATTCAGATGTTTGTTACCGTACGTATGTGCTGTGCGTACTGGGACAATGCTGGTGTGAAACGGCCGTGGAAGAAAAATTAAGATTTAAGGGCAGAGGTCCCAGGGCGGGATGTGTCCTCACAACGATATCAACTCTTTTTACACATTTCCTGTTGGCTAAAACTGCCATCTGCTAAAAAAAGTCATTCCAATGAAATTACACCTGAACGGTTTTTATCGCCTTCTGGATTTTGGCCTTCAGATCGGCAGGGGCCTCCTTTATCCCATGCGCTTTCGCCGCATGGTTTGCCGCATGCATCATCACTTCTTCTTCTGTCGCAGCCCGGACCTTGAATGGGCAACCCACCATCCCGATGTCTTTACAGGTGAACTCTTTTGCATCTGCCATAGCAACCACCTCGCGTGGTAGCGTAGAATACCCGTTCGATCATTAAAACATTACGGGTGTTGTGCCCTATCGGCAATGATGCCAGAATATCCTGAATTGTCCTGTGGGGTTAATCCTTGAGTTCTTTGACGACGGAGCATCCGGGACACTCCTCACATTCGAACTCCAGGACCGAGTAATGGATTGCATACTTTTCCAGCCGGTGCCGGATGTCCCGTTTTATCCGTTCGAGGTTCGCGACATCGGGATCACAGCTATAAATGTGGGCATCGAGAATGTTGATGTTTGAACAGAGGCTCCAGAGGTGAACATTGTGGACGCCGGAAACCCCGGGAACCCCTTCGATTTCCTTAACGACTTCATCGAAGTGAACACCGGGCGGCGTGAACTGCAGGAGGATACCGATGGTTTCCCGCAGGACAGAGATGGACGATGCGACGATCACGACGGCGATGACCGCGGAAAGGACGGGATCAACCCACACCTGCCCGGTGAAGGTGATCCAGATCGCTGCAGCGATGACCCCGACCGATGCGACGGTATCCCCCAGTACGTGCACAAATGCGCTGCGTATGTTCACATCCTGGCTTCCGAGAAGGGTAAATGCGACTGCGACATTAACAGCAAGCCCCACAACGGCAACCGGGAGCATGATCTGGCTGTTCACGGAGACAGGATTTGCAAAACGGATAACCGCTTCACGCAGGATCCACCCGCCAAGAAAAATCAGGAAAATGCCATTGAATAACGCAACCAGGATCTCCACCCGGTGATAACCGAATGTTTTTGTTTTCGTGGGCAGGCGACGGGCAACGGTAATCGCCCCGAGCGAGAGCATCAGCGCAAGAACATCCCGGAGCATGTGCCCGGCATCGCTCAACAGGGAAAGGGATCCGGAAAACAGGCTGCCGACAACCTCGATCGCAAACGAGATTATCGTCGCAATGATTGCATATTTCAATGCTTTTTCGTATCGAGCACTTTCAGCCAATCTGTATCACCGTTCTCAAACCGCGAACCCATTCCTCGGACTGTTTCCGGATGACCCTCAGGATTACATCCCGTTAATACCAATGTGTTAACCCTTTCCGGAGACCTTGCCCTCCCCACCCTTGTTCTCATGCACCAGTTTCCGGTACGTTTCCTCACCGACACATTCCCGTGCAAATTTGCACCATTGAACGCAGGACACCAGATCATTGTAAATGACAAACCCACAGTGTCCGCATGCAACTTTCCGGTCGCTGGAAAAAATCTCGATTTCCTCTCCGCACTGCGGGCACCGGCGGATTGCGAGCGTCGGCGTGCGCAGATTCCGCGAACCGGGACAGTGGTCAAACACTTCCTTCACCCTTTATGGTCTTCCGGTACTCGGCGAGAAGGGCTGTTCGATAGGAGGCGATCTTTTTCGTCGGCACGTAATTGAACTGGCGAACTCGCTGAAGGATTGCGTTTCCTATCGCATCGTCATCCGTGAGCCGAAGACGTTTCACATCGTCCAGGACCCAGTCGAGACGGTCGATCCCGGTCTCAATTCCGTCAACACAGATCTTTTTTACCTTGATCTCGTCCGGCGGAATACCGCCGCATATGGAACAGTACCGCCCGTCCTTTTCTTCCGCCACGGATTCACGCCCGGATCATGGTAAGCGCCATCTTGAACCGGGTGACTGCTGAAAGGGCGTGAGGAATATTCGCGGGAAAGATAATCGTCTCCCCTTCGTGCATGGCATGTGTTTCCCCGCCGACCCAGACCTCGCACTCCCCGTCGAGAATTGTAACGACTGCATCGAACGGCGCCGTATGTTCCGAG
>JAJRCL010000089.1 GCA_028679035.1 Methanomicrobiales archaeon
GCCTGACGGTGAGCACCGGCATCTACTCCCTCCAGAAGGATTTTTTCGGTTACCTGCAGAGTACGGAGCTCCCGGACGCTATCAGCGGGATGCTTGAGGGAGGGGGATGCATGCGGGCGATACGGGCGGTCGACTGGCAGGATGCAATCTATCCCTGGGACATCCTGAAAATGAATACAAAGATGCTCCGACAGATTCCGTCGCAGCGGGCCGGCATGATCAGCAGCAGTGTGGTTATTTCCGGCCCAGTGAGCATTGGGAAGGGGACCACCATCGGACCGCACACAACGATCAAAGGTCCTGCAATAATCGGGAATGACTGTGAGATCGGGCCGCACGCCTGTATCATGCCGGGCACGAGCATCGGTTCGCGGGTTGGGATCGAGCCCTTCGCCAACGTCGGAAATTCCCTTCTCATGGACGATGTGAGCATCGGGTCGCACTCTGCAATTTACGATATGGTTATCGGCGAAGGGTGCCTTCTTTCAAATCACACGACCGCGACTCCCCGTGAATCTCTTCTGGAGATCGAAGGGCACATCCAGAAGGCAAAGTTCGGGGCGGTTCTCGGTGACCGGGTGACATCTGCGCCTTTTACGGTGTTCCGTAACTGCATCGTCGGCAATAACGTGATCATTGAGGAAGGCAGGGCAATTTCCGGCCAGGTAAAGGACGGGGCAGTGGTGATGTAGGTGTGCGGGATCGTGGGTTATGTCGGGAGAAGAGAAGCAGCACCTCTTCTTGTCCAGGGTCTCAGAAGACTCGAATACCGGGGGTACGATTCCTTCGGAATTGCCACACGGGACAAAGATCTTCTGGTCCTTAAGCACAAGGGGAAAATCTCGGATACTGTCTTTGTATCCAACCCCCTTCCCGGTGGTCTGGGCATCGGGCACACACGGTGGGCGACCCACGGTGTTCCGAATGACGTCAACGCCCACCCGCATGTGGACTGCACGCATAACATCGCTGTGGTGCATAACGGGGTAATCGAGAATTACTCCGAACTGCGCAAACAGCTCACCGCACGGGGACATCATTTCTCTTCCCAGACGGACACGGAAGTGATCCCGCACCTTATTGAAGAGAACTATGAGGGCGACCTTCTTGAAGCCGTGCGCCGGACGGTGGCGGTCCTGCACGGGTCGTACGCACTTCTCGCTATCGCCCAGGATGACGACCGGGTTATCGCTGCACGTGAAAAGAGTCCGCTTGTCCTGGGAATCGGCGATGGGGAGATGCTCGCTGCCTCAGACATGACCCCCCTTCTCGAACATACAGAGCGGGTTGTCTTTCTGGAAGACGGGGATATTGCATCCCTTTCTGCCGACCATTACGAGATCCTCCGGGCCGGAATCCCGGTGACGCGCCCGGTGGAGATCGTGGACTGGGGCGTCGAGGACGTTAAGAAAGGGGCCTTTGAACACTACATGCTCAAGGAGATTTACGAGCAGCCCCAGGTCTTCTACGAGACAGTCCGGACTGCAACCGATGAATCCATTGTGCCGCTTTTCAAAAAAGTACCGGGCGTCACGGTCGTCGCCTGCGGTACTTCTTACCATGCCGGTCTCGTGTTCAAGTACCTGCTGGAAGGTATGTGCTCGATACCGGTCCGTGTGGAACTGGCCTCAGAATTCAAGTACTTTACACCCCCGATACGGGATCTCGTGGTTGCCGTTACCCAGTCCGGAGAGACGGCGGATACTCTTGCCGCCCTGCGCAAGGCAAAAGCCCACAACTGCATGACACTCGCGGTCACCAATGTGCAGGGAAGCACGGTTACCCGGATCGCGGACCAGACGATTTTCACCCGTGCCGGACCGGAAATCGGGGTAGCAGCCACAAAATCCTTCACTGCACAGCTCGCGGTCTTCATGCAGGTAGCAAATCTTCTCTGCGACCGGGAGCTGGATGAGGTCCTTTCCCGCGGGCATCTTGCCATCAGCGAGGTGTTCCTGATGGATCTGGGAAAAGCGGTTACGCTATGCAAGGATGCAGGACTTATTTTCTTCGTTGGCAGAGGGCCGTTTTACCCCGTTGCACTGGAAGGTGCGTTGAAAATGAAGGAGATCTCGTATATTCCCGCAGAAGGCTATGCTGCAGGGGAACTGAAACACGGTCCTTTTGCCCTTCTCACGCCCGAAACACCGGTGGTGGCGATCTGCACACCGGGAAATACCTATGACGTCATGATCTCCAATATTAAAGAGATGAAGGCGCGGGGAGCACCGATGGTCGGCATCGGGGAGGAAGGGGACAGCGAGCTGGAGGAAATCGTTGACGTATTTGTGCCCCTTCCCCGCTCACCGCTGGCTATCCGGATACTAACAACCTCCGTCGTATTCCAGCTCCTGTCCTATTATACGGCGAAGGCACTGGAACGGGAGATTGACAAACCGCGCAACCTTGCTAAGAGTGTGACCGTAGAATGACGACGCTTGGAGAGAATGATATCGGAGAAGGGGCGCAAATTTTTCCTTCTGTTATCATTGGATTCCCCTCCCGTGCACGGATGGGATTGAAAAAATTTCCGGGAGCATGTATCGGAAAGAACTGTGTGCTTCGCCCGGGAACTGCGATTTATTGCGATGTTGAGATCGGTGATGATTTCTCGACCGGTCATAACGTGCTCGTGCGCGAGAATACAAAAATCGGGGATCGGGTATCCCTGGGAACAAATACTGTGGTAGAGGGGAATTGTGTGATCGGTAACGACGTACGGGTACAGAGCATGGCCTTTATACCGACGAATACATTCATCGGAGATAATGTATTCATCGGGCCTTCTGCAGTGCTGACGAACGACCGTTATCCGCCTCTCGGGCGACCGGCCCTTATCGGGCCCCGGCTGGAGAACAACGCTACGATCGGCGCCAACACGACTATCCTTCCCGGTATCGTTATCGGTGAGGGAGCGGTTGTCGCCGCAGGGGCAACGGTAACGAAAGATGTGCCACCCAAAAAACTTGCCATCGGTGCACCGGCGCGTTTCCGTGACCTTCCACGAGGGTTTTTATGACGGGTGCAAGGATCCCGATCGCACAGCCGATGGTTGGTGAGGAAGAAATTACAGCGGTATCTTCGGTGCTGCGGAGCGGGATGCTTGCCCAGGGTAAAAAAGTGGAGGAACTGGAACACCGGTTTGCAGCATACTGCGGAACCGATCATGCGGTTGCCGTGAACTCCGGGACTGCAGCGCTGCACGCGGCCCTTCTGGCAATGGGCGTCGGCCCTGGGGATGAGGTGATTGTCCCCTCTTTCACCTTCTTTGCAACGGCAAGCTGTGTGAGCATGTGCGGAGCACGACCGGTTTTTGCAGATGTCGATGCGGACACGTTCAATATCGACCCATCCAGTGTCCTTGAAGCCATTACCCCCTCGACAAAGGCGGTCATCGGGGTGCACCTGTTCGGCCAGCCGTTCGATGTGCGGGCGTTATCTGACATATGTGTGGATCACCGCCTCGATCTCCTCGAGGACGCTGCGCAGGCCCACGGGGCAGCATATCACGAAAAAAAGGTGGGAGGACTTGGTCACGCTGCCTGTTTCTCGTTTTACGCGACAAAGAACATGATTACCGGGGAGGGGGGAATGGTCACCTCAGATGATGCACAGCTGATGGACCGGATCCGTCTGATTATCAACCATGGGCAGCAGCAGAAGTATCTGCATGTTCGTCTCGGGTATAATTTCCGGCTCACCGATATCTGTGCCGCTATCGGTCTCGTCCAGTTAAAAAAACTTGACACCATGAATGGGGCAAGAATTCACAACGCGGATCGCCTGACCCGGGAGATCACGGCGACCGGGATCACAACTCCGTATTGCGCAACCGGCAATTACCACGTCTATCACCAGTACGTCGTGAAAGTGGGAGATCCGTTCCCGCTCACGAGGGATGCCCTTGCAGAACACCTCAATAGAAAAGGTATCGGGACGGCGATCCACTATCCGATACCGCTCCACCGCCAGCCACTGTATGCCGGGGAGTCGCCGGAGGGATTATGTCCGGTATCCGACCGGCTCAGCCGCAGTGTCCTGAGCCTTCCTGTTCACCCCTTACTTACTGAGCAGGATCTGAGCCGGATCAGTGGCGCAATTCAGGAGGTCCAATAATGGATGTCGGGGTGATCGGTGTCGGGACGATGGGCCGTAACCATGTACGCGTGTATTCTGAAATGAAACGCGTTGATGCCCTGTTTGTGTTTGATGTGAATGCAAAAGCGGCAGGCGAGACTGCACAGCAATGTGAAGCGAAACCCGTTGCTTCGGTCGAAGAACTGCTGAAAAAAGTCGATGCCGCATCGATCTGTGTCCCGACTCCGTATCATCACGAGATCGCACGAAAAGCGATCGATCACAATGTCAACATTCTCATCGAGAAGCCTATCTGCTCATCAGCGAAGGAAGGCCAGGCACTCGTCAAGATAATCCCGGAAGAACTGACGGTAGGCGTCGGCCACATCGAACGGTTCAATCCAATCGTGGGTGAAATTGGCAGAATTGTGAAAAAACCTCTGTACGCGGAAATGAAAAGACACAACCCGGCATCAGCGCGTATCACGGGAACATCGGTTGTTGAGGACCTGATGATCCATGATATCGATATTGTCCAGCACAAGCTGTTCTCTGCCCCGGGCATCGTCGGATGCGTCGGCAATAACGATGTATGCGGTGCTCTTCTCAAGGTTGACACAACACCCATTTATCTTTCGGCGAGCAGAAAATCATCCAAAAAAATCCGGATGATCTACCTCGAAGAAGAGGAATTTACCATCGAAGGCGATTTTATGACCCAGGAAATCTTCATCCATCGAAAACCTGAGCAGTACAGCCTGAAGAATGGTAAATACGTGCAGGAAAACATCATCGAAAAACTGATGGTAAATAAACTGGAACCGCTGAAGCTCGAACTCACCACGTTCATCGACTGTGTGCGGAATCATACGCAGTTCCCCGTCACGCCGCAACAGGCAGTGAATAATCTGATACTCGGTGAAGAGATTACCCGCACATTCCAGGAGTCCGCTCCATGCACAGAGGGACCGGTCGCACGGTAAACTGATACGATGCCCGAAAAGACACACACGATGAGCACGGCGCTGCAGGACCTGCTTGAGAAAAAAGGCCCCATACGAAAGATCGGAGTAGTTGGTATGGGCTATGTCGGTATTCCCTCCGCAGTCCTCTATGCCGCGTCTCCTTTCACGGAACATGTCTGGGGTTTCCAGCGGGATTCCCCCTCCTCCGGGTATAAAATCGCGATGCTGAACCGGGGCGAGAGTCCCCTCCAGGGGGACGAGCCTGGTCTGCCTGCTCTGCTCCGTGAGGTGGTGAATGCGGGGAGGTTCCGATGCACACCGGATTTTACCCATATCCGCAATGTCGACGCGGTAACCCTCGCTATCCAGACCCCCTTCCGCAATCCCGCGGATCTGGAACCCGATCTCTCGGCACTCACCGAAGGAATCCGGCTCGTGGGAAAAAACCTCTCCCGAGGAACCCTCGTTGTACTGGAGTCCACGATTACACCCGGAACAACGCAAGGGTTTGCCCGGCAGATTCTCGAAGAGGAATCAGGTTTAGTTGCGGGCAAGGATTTTGCCCTTGCCCATGCTCCCGAACGGGTCATGGTAGGGAGGCTGCTGCGCAATATCCGGGAGCATGATCGCATTATCGGAGGAATCGATGCCGTCTCCACACGGAGGGCGGCGGAACTCTATTCCCGGGTCCTCACCACCGGAAAAGTGATCCCCATGTCGGCAATGGCAGCGGAAATTACAAAGACCGCCGAGAATACTTTCCGTGACCTCCAGATCGCTGCCATCAATGAACTCGCACTGTACTGCGAGGCAATGGGGGTGAACGTGTATGACGTACGGGAAGGTATCGCAAGCCTCAAGGGGGAAGGTATTACCAGGGCCGTCCTGTATCCCGGAGCCGGTGTTGGCGGGCACTGCCTGACAAAGGACACCTACCACCTGGAACGGGGGGCTCACCTTGCACGCGAACGGCTTGATTTCCCGGTCGGGATAGAATCGCTGTACGTTGTTGCACGCAAACTGAATGATTTCATGCCTCACCATATGGCGCGGCTGACCATCGATGCCCTCCATCGTGCCGGGGTCACACCCAACGGAGCAAAAGTCGCACTTCTCGGATGGGCTTTCATCCGCAACTCGGATGACGCACGCAATACTCCCGCTGCCCCATACCGTGATGCTCTCCGGGAGCTGGGGGCAGACGTCATTGTGCATGATCCCTATGTCAGTGATTTTCCGGGGATAACCATCCACCGCGACCTGGAAACGGTCCTGACCGGCTCGCATGCCATTGTGATTTTTACCGGCCATGACGCGTACAATGCACTCCGTGCGGAAGACGTGAAGAGACTTTCGGGGTGCGTTCATCCCGCAATTATCGATGGGAGAAATCTCATTGACCCAACGGATTTCATCACCCATGGATTCGTCTACAAGGGGATCGGCAGGGGCGACAAGAATAACCACCCCCTTGTCTGAACGAACCCGCCGAACCAGCTGGCTGCCATGAAGATTCTCCTCGTCTCGACCCAGGACTATATCCATCACCCCCTCACTTCCCGGCATCACTACATCTTTGAAGAGCTGGCATTACGGCATGAGATACATGTCCCGCACTTTCACGTCAGCCGCGGAAAAACCCGGACTACCCGGCTTACCGTGCATGAAGCGACACTCTTTCCCTGCGAGAGCCCCCTCCTGCACTACACGCTCAATGCACCGTACCAGTATCATGTCTTCTCCAGGATATTGGACAAAAACGACATCGATATCGTGGTCGCGGGTCACGTGCTGGCAGGAACGTCTGTCATCACCGCTGCACGCCGCCGCAGGATCCCCGTGGTCTTTGACCTGAAAGACTGGCTTCCCGACTCGGCTGCGGCGTACTACCACAATCCCGGGGTGCAGAATGCTATACGCCGGGGAGTCTGGGCGATCACGCGCTACAACCTTGCCCGTTCCACCCGCATCACGACCGTCTCCCCCGGCCTCGTGCGCAAACTCGGGCAGTTCGGTTTTACCGCATCCCTGATCACCAACGGCGTGGATACGGACCGTTTCAAACCGCTTCCACCGTCAATCCGGGAAAAACTCGGTATTCCCCGGGATGCCTTTGTTCTCGGTTTTGCCGGCAGTATCGAACGTTGGTATGCGCTGGACACAGTGATCCGCACCCTTCCCGACATCCTGCAGAAAGTGCCAAACGCCCACATCCTCATCGTTGGAGGATCTTTGTTTACGGGCTATGCGGATGAACTCCGCCGCGTAGCAGTGGAGGCCGGCGTGCAGGATCGGGTAACCTTTACCGGACTTGTCCCTTACAACGACCTTCCATCGTACATCGCGGGGATGGACGTCGGGCTCATTCCCCTCTCCCCTCCTCAGTGGGTCGACATCGCGCTCCCGAACAAATTTTTTGAATACTCGGCGTGTGGCAAACCGATCCTCTCGACACCAATCCCGGATATGGTCGCCATCGGCGGGCCGCACCTGTTTATCTACCGCGACTACCGGCAATTCGTTGAGCTGGTGCGTGCAATCGCTGCCGATCCCCATCAATTCATCCTCGATTTTTCCGGATACAGCTGGAAGAAAAAAGCTCAGGAATTTGAAATTCTCCTGCAGGATGTCCTCGCAAACCCTCTTTCTGGTAGTTCTGCGCCACCGATGCAGTGATAACCCCCGTTAACAAATAAGAATGCAGAACAGGTTTTACCAGCGGAGGACTCCATGGCAGAGGTACCATCATCAAAATACCAGAAATATATCATTGTCGCGTGCATTGCCTTCCTTTTCATATTCATGGTCTGGATTCGGCTGCTGCCTTCCTTTTCCATAGGAAGTCAGGACATCATCGGGTTTGTCGCAAGCGACGATCCGCTCTATAATCTCCGTCAGGTCGACCTGATGCGGGCGAATGCATTCGGGTACGCATGGTTCGACCCGATGACCCTGTATCCGATCGGCTCGACCATCTACTGGGGCCCGATGCTGATCTACCTGATAACTGCGCTTTGTGCGATCACCGGGGTGACAGCCCGGGCCGATGTCATTTACACCGCCCTTATCGTCCCCCCGATCATCGCTGCCGCCATGGTGCCGGTGATGTACTACATCGGAAAGACTCTTTCCGACTGGAAGACCGGTCTCTTTGCCGCAGCCCTTATCGCAGTCATATCCGGCCAGTTCTTTTACCGCTCCCTCTTTGGTTACCTCGATCATCATATTCTTGAAGCATTTACATCTGCCCTGTTCTCCCTCTGTTACATCGCAGCCCTTGCGTACATGAAAAAGAATCCCATCGATCTCAAGAAACTGGATACACTGCGGATTCCCCTCCTGTTCGCCGGCATCTCCGGTTTTGCCTATATTTTTGGCCTTATCACCATGCCGACGATGATCCTGTTTGCGCTGATCGTGGCGGCGTTCACGCTTGTCCAGTTTATCTGGGATTTCTGGAATGATCGTTCCAGCGAAGGGCTTGTTCTCCTGAATCTCGTCGTTTTTGCGATTGCAATCCTGGGATTGCTTGCCTTCGGGATAAAGCATGAGGGGATCGACCTCTCCCGGTATACGATCGGGCATGTGTACGCCTATTGCGCTCTGATTCTGGGAACTCTTGCCCTCTATGCACTTGCCCGTTTCCTGAAAGGCAGACCCAAATACATGTACCCCGCAGCCCTTGCCGGCGTGGGAATCATTGCAGCTGTCGCGATCTGGGCACTGGTTCCTGCCATTTTCGATCTGCTCATCGCCAGCCTTTTTGCCTTCTTCGGACAGCAGGCGGTGACTCTCACGGTCGAAGAGGCGAGGGCCTGGAGTGCCGATTCCGCCTGGCGATCCTTCAATGTCGGGCTTATCCTCATGGCCGGGGGGATCATCGTCCTCGCATGGCGCAACTGGAAGGAGGAACATCCCGAAGGGATGTACATCCTCGTCTGGACCGTCGTGATGCTCCTTGCCACCATACAGCACGTCCGGTATGAGTACTACCTCGGTGTGAACATCGCCCTTCTTGCGGGAGTCTTTATGGGCGCTGTCCTGAATGCCGGCGGAAAGGAGTTCCGTGATTTCCTGAATGCCCGGGTAACGCAGGAAGAGGAAAAAGAAGTCGTCACCAGTCGCAGCGCCAAAAAGAAAAAGAAAGGACAGAAATCCAGTGTTGCTGCGGGGAGAAGTGATTTCCCGAAAATCCTTCTGGTCATCGGAGGAATCACCCTGACCCTGCTCTTTGCCTGGATCTCCCTGCAGGGAAACTATGCTGCGGCTTCAACCGGTGTCTTTGGCCAGGAGCAGTACCTGGTCGACTGGAGGGAAACGCTCGCCTGGATGAACCAGAAAACGCCTGACACCGGTGTCGATTACCAGAAGATATACGAACAGAAGACATTTTCCTATCCGTCCACGTCCTATGGAGTGATGTCCTGGTGGGATTACGGTCATATGATCACCTATCTCGGAAAGAGGATCCCGAATGCAAACCCCTTCCAGCAGGGAGTCTCCGGCGAGCTTGGTTCGGCATCGTTTTTTATGACCGGATCCGAAGATGCCGCTGCGCATATCGCTGATGCACTGGGAACCAAATACGTGGTGACGGATATTCACATGGACATTACGAAATTCTGGGCGATGGCCACCTGGTACAACAGCACTGCAGCGGAAACGCCGTACCGCACGACGTTCCTGATACCCGGCACAGATGCGTCCTCCCAGTACTCTGCGGTCGGTCTCTACACACAACAATATTATACGACGATGGTTGCCCGTCTGCACACGTTCGATGGGTCGATGACCGATGGGAATACCGCCTATTACCTTGAATATACGATAAGTCAGGTCGGGGACGTCTCGATACCGGTCATCACGAACTCCCAGGAGATGCCGCTTGCCCAGGCGTACCAGCAGGCGCAGACCTACAACAGCACCGCACCGGCCGGGTCCTATGCGACCGTCGCCCAGAAAGAGGGGGCTTTCTTCCTCCCCACTACCCGGGTCCCCGCTCTCCGCCATTTCCGGCTCGTCCATGAATCCCCGAATAATGTCTTCACCACCGGCTCACCGGACATCAAGTACGTGAAGGCGTTCGAGTACGTCAAAGGTGCCCATGTAC
>JAJRCL010000090.1 GCA_028679035.1 Methanomicrobiales archaeon
CCTGCCGGGATCCCGAGCGTGCGGAGACCTGCCGCAAGGGAAGCGATCCCCAGCGGGGGAAACAGAATGTCCACCGGATCCCGTTCATAGAAATACGGAAAGACAAGCGCGACGCCCCCTTTCGGGACAGGGGTCATGGGGCACCATTGTTCAGTTCCACATGGTAGGCGACGGTAATTTCTGCGTTGGACATAGTGCGGGCGTCGATCTCAATCGCAAACCCTGCCCAGCAGAGGTTTCGGGTGTACTCCCTTCCCCAGAAAATCGTCCAGGGACAGGCAGGAGTCACACCGACGGCGTGGAGCCGGAAGCGGGTCGCACCACTGCGATCGGAGAGCCACGGTGTCGGGAGGTGCGTGCCCAGCGGTTTCCACCCCGGAGGAGGTGCTGACATATACAAACCGTTCCATTCGCTGCAGAATACATCCCCCCGCAGTTCATTGAACAGGTAGAAACGATCCGTGTTCGCACAACGGGGTCGGAATGTTGCCGAGATCGCGAGGTGTTTCTCGCACAGCTGGCAGGTCACCGATGCTGTTGCGACCGGATCCATCCGCGGATACACCGGGTGGATACGACAGAGATCCTGGAGTGTACCGACCGGCAGCATCAGCAACCGCTGCAGCGGATGGGCGTGACGGTAGAACCAGACCGCTCCTTCGATTACCGCGGACATGCGCGGGGCAGGCTTTCCCCCTACAGTCCAGGACATTCGCCGGTCCATCTGGTAGTGTCGAACGATGCGATCACTGGTATGTTCTGTGGAGAGGATCGATGCAAATACGGTCGATTCCCGGTGTTGCACGGCCGGGCATCCGATCCCCATTCCTTCCCCGGCAAGGTTATCCCCGTCGCGAAACAGGATGAGCCCCCGATCCAGCCCACGTGTCTTTCCCTCTCCGGAAAAGGCATCATCTGCCCGGACACAAATGCCGTTCATCCGCGGTCTGCCTCCGCATGCACGGAACCCGGAATGCAGAGGATGAAAATTCCCCGGCACCTCGTCGTGACAGCGGGTTGGCCGAACGATTCCGAAAACGTCGTCATCTCTCCAGTATTGCCCGCAGCCGGCGGGCATCATCGGACGTGATGAACGTGGATTTCAGTGCCTCGCGGTAGAGTTTCGTCGCCCTGCTGCGATTGTCAATCGGATCGATATCAGCGTCTGCCATACGCAGCCGGGTATCACCCTCGAGAATGAGGTCCCGCACATATTCCGGGGTGTTTTTCAGCAGTCCTTCGCGCCGGGCCCTCTCCAGCAGCTCTACCGCCTGTGTAAAATGTGCAGCGGGATCCTTTCCCAGATCTGCAAGACGGGCATGGGAATCTCCCTGCGTCATGAGGGCTTTTCCGAACAGTGGTGAATTCCGGATGAATCCTGCGCCGGTCGCCTCTTCGGCAAGTTTGATTGCCTGTTCCAGGTTTTCCCGTACGTCCATGTCCCGTTCCGCAAGGATCGTGCGGAGGATCGCTTCATTGAGAAGGGCAAGTGCGAAATCCTGCGAACCGGTGGGAAATCCGCCCTCACGGGCCCGCCGGTTCAGGTCCCGTGCCCGTTCCAGGTTGTACAGGACGTCCTCTCCCATTTCCGCAAGGGTCAGGCGGGCGGTACTCTCGTTAATCAGCGCCCGCGCGACATCAGCTCCCCTGCCGATATGGACCCGCCCGAGTTCAAAGAGGCCGACCGCGAGGCGGGTGGAAGAAGGATCTGTATGGCTCATCCCGTAAATGAGCAGGTACACCCCGCAGCTGAGGAGGAATGCACCGTCTGTGGAAATCCGCAGGAAATCCTCCGGTGAAACCGCGGAAATATTCCGGGCCGTAAAAGCATCAGCGACCCTGCGTGTCTCCGCATATCCCTGGAGGACAGCAAGGTCCCCGGCATCGTACCCGGGATAGCTCCCCAGGAAAGAAAGGAAACGGGTTACCACCTCGTTCGTCAGCGCTGGCATAGTTAATGCTGTCGGGATCCGGTATTTTTGTTTTTCGTTCTTCTGCAATGGGAAACGGGCATTTCCGGCCCCGGGCCAGACCACGTAAGGCACAGGATGAATGAAACCGGATACTTTCGCACTCCGCACACCCCACCCTTATACCCTGTTGTCCGCAACTGCACCCCCATGGATCCCTGGATGATCCTCCCTTCCGGGCGGAGCATGTTTACCGTGGTTATCGCCCCGCGGGAGGTGCTGGCGGCGTTCCTGCGGCACCGTATGGAAACGGGCGGGAACACATCCGTCCTGTTCATCTGCAGAACGGGATCCACGCCTCCTCCCTGCGAAGATCTCGCTGTTCAGGTCGCCGGCACCCTGGAGGAGTACCTGCAGGCGCTGCGAACCGCACGTACATCCCTGATATGCGTGGAATATGATCCCGCTGCCTGCGGGCCGCAGGGAGAACATGCAGACGAGCTGGCAGAAACGCTGCGGCGTGCTGCACGGTGTTCGGAAGTCGTCCTCCTTGCAACAGCCCGGGATCCGGTCCTTGACAGCATCGCAGGAAAGGCGGAGCGGGTGATCTGTACCAATATCGGGCAGGACCGCACCCGGCAGCCCCGCACCGTGCGGGGGCGGCAGACGACCTTCCGGGAGGCGCTATGGGGCGAAGCTTCGGAAGCGTGAGGATGGGGGTGAAGGACGTGACCGAACGGTGGTCCCGCGCGGCAAAGTCGCTGCGGGAGCAGGACCGCCGCCCTGCCGGGCAGATCGCAGATCTCGGAAAACGGCATGCAAGTGCGGGCTTCTGTGCCTTTGACGACCCGGTCGAGGCAGCGATTTTCTCTGTGTGCGTGGAGTTCCTGAAAATGCTGGAGGAAGCCGATGTGGATTCTTGATTCCTCCTTTTCCCGGGGGCAGGTGGAGTTCTGGGTGAAAGAGCAGGAAACGGTCCGCGCAATCGCAGTTCCCTACATCCCGTTTTTTTACCTCCACCTTCCGGATCGTCCGCAGTACCGGGAGCTGATCGGGGCGCTGGAGGAGCGGTATGCCGTGGAGGCGTGTACCTTTCGCACCATCCACGGTTCCCGGGAGGGGTACCGGGTGTCCGCCTCCCGGCCGGTTGCAGAGGCGATCGAGCGCCAGAGCGGGTTTGCCGCAGAACTCTACAACGTGGATACCCGGGTCGACCAGCGGTTCATGGCAGAGCAGGGCATCTTTCCCTGTGGAAACCCGGGAGAGGACCGGCTCTCGCCGGATTTTCCCGTCCCTCTTTCCTGTCTCCATATCGACATTGGCGGCGACCCGCACCACGATACCGCGATCACGAGCGTAACCGCCACGGGAACGGACACCGAAGTGTTCCGGGGACGGGAGGAGGATGTGCTGGGGGACCTCTGTGCAGCGGTCGCGGCACAGGACCCGGACGTGATTCTTCTTCCCGATGCCGGCCTGTGGATGCCCCGCATCCTGGAACGGGCACGGCGCTGCGGGATTACACCGGCGTTCAGCCGCACCGGGCGGTACCGAACGCTTGCGTCCCGCTCGTACTGGAGCTACGGGCGGGTCGAGTACAAGGCAGGGGCCTGCATCCCGGACGGGCGAGTCCTCATCGATACGGCCCGCAGCTTCACCTACCGCGAAGGTGATCTCGCGGGAGTGGTCCTTGCCGCCCGCCTCGCCGGGATCTGCCCCAATCTCGCGGCGCACTTCACGCCAGGCACCCTGATCTCCGGGTACGAGGTATATGAAGCGCTGCAGAAGGGCATCGCTGTCCCGTTCCGGAAGAATGACCCCGAGCGCGTGCGCAGGTTCTGCGATCTCCGTGCCCTCGACCGGGGAGGGATGATGTTCCAGCCCCGCCCGGGCATTTATGCCGGTGTCGCCGAGATCGATTTCACGTCGCTGTACCCGGCCCTTATCGTCAAGCACAACCTGTCCCCGGAAACGCTGGACGCTCCCACCCGGCAGGGATTCCTTGCCGGCGTGCTTGCCCCCCTCCTTGCGCTGCGGGTCGAAACCAAGCGCAGGAAGAAAACGGATCCTTCCTGCGCACCGCTGGACGGGATACTGAAGTGGATGCTGGTTACCTGCTTCGGATACACCGGCTACCGGAATGCGAAGTTCGGGCAGATCGAAGTGCACGAGCAGATCACCTGCCAGGCCCGCGAGACGCTCCTTACCGCAAAGGAATGTGCCGAAGCGTGCGGCTGCCGGGTGATCCACGGGATCGTCGATTGTCTCTGGCTGCAGGGCGGCGATCCCGCTGCGGCGAAACGGCTGATCGAGCAGAAGAGCGGCCTGCTGACCGAACACGATACCTACGACTGGATCGTTTTTCTCCCCCTTGCCGACGGGTACGGGGCATATAACCGCTATTACGGGAGAAAGGCGGACGGTGAACTGAAGATCCGCGGGATCCTGGCACGGCGGGGAGATACACCGGCGTACATCCGGAAGGCGCAGGAGGCGCTGCTCGCTCTGCTCTGTCGGGCACGTACGCCCGGGGATCTCCGGGCACAGGAAGAACCGGCACAGGTGCTTTACCGGGAACTGGTGCAGGGTCTTGCGCATGCCCGTCCCCAGGATCTTGCGATCACGCGGCAGATCAGCCGGCTCACGTATGAGAAAAACTGCCTGGAGGCGGCAGCGGTGCGGATGTACCGGGACCGCGGTATCGCGGTCGCGGCCGGAATGGAGGTGGGCTACGTGGTGCGGGATGCGGCAAAATGGCTGGTGGATCCGATACCGGATGCTGCAGAGTACGATCTCCGGTACTACCGGAACCTCCTGGAAAAGGCCTGGGGGGAGGTGCGGTACGCCTTTGACAGTCTCCGCGCATCCGGTGTGGAATGCATCGCGGGTGAGATTCCGGCCGAATCTTCGGCGTATTCGTAAAATGACAGATCAGAAGGGTGATGAAAGATGAGGAAAAGAACTGCAGTACATGCCCCATGGGGCAGGAGGAGGTATTATCGAAGAACGTTCAGGAATCGAGGCCCGGTATCCGACCTACAACTGGGAGGGCAGACTCACGTCGCTGCGTAAGACGGCGATGGGAGTACGGCTGCTCGGATGGATATTCCTTCTTGCCGGCGTAATCGTCACCATCCTTGCCTTCCTTTCCCGCCTCCCGGTTCCCGCATCCCAGCGGTTCACCGTGATCATCATGGCACTCGTTGCAGGGGTTGTGATTTTTGCTGTCTGCGTAACACTGGGAGCGCTGCTCACGGTCGCACTCGAGATGGAGGAACAGATGCGGCACGCAACCAATATCTGGCGCATCCTGGAGGAACGGGATCAGACCGAAGAAACGAAACCCAAGAACGAATAAAAAAAACCCTCCGTCTTTTTTGTTTACATTACACGACCGTGCATGTGCAGGAGCTATTCGTTTATCTGCCGTACCGGTACAGAACAAAAAAGATGCCGAAAAAAAGGACTATCCTACCCGGATCTCTTTTTTCCCGCTCCACAGGCCATGAAGGTTGCAGTATTCCATGGCATGGAATACGCCACCTTTTTGTAATTTTACCCGGACAATGACTTCTGGCTGGGCATAGACAGGAGTAAGGGAAAACCCGCCGATCTGGACCGGGTTGAATGCCCGTCCGTCTTCAGCGAAGAACACCTTGATCCAGCGGATCGAGTGTTCCACGGTGTTGGGGTGGGGTCCGACGGTAATTTTCACGTCGAATGATTCATCCGCCCTGACCTGTGCGGGAGCTTCGATCTTCGGTGTGTGCCCTTCCCGTTTTGCGAGCGCCTCGCCGGCGGCCGCATCAAAAGTATAGATAAGGTTTCCAAGGTCCATGGTGATACCTTAACAGCACCACAGGATTTCGTTTATTTAAGACTATCTTTTCCTGCCAGGACTCTTTGAGAAAAACGTCCGTGCGCTGAACATTTTCTGCACGATAAGCCTAATACAATGCGGGGGTACAAACTCCTTACTTATATGGAATTACCCCTCGGCGAAGAGTTCGTATTCTTGTGCGCGGGCATCGTTATTGCGGTTGCGGGAGTCCTCGTGCTGCTCAATTTCCCGGGCCTGTCGATCATTGGAATTCCTCTCATCCTCATTGGCATTGCCCTTTTCGCCATCGCATTATTCTCCGTGATCCGGAACCGGTAATGGACGCAGTGAATGCCCGACGTATATTGGGACAACCGGGCGCTTCCTGTACGGATCCTTAATAAAAAGGGTTAACGGGGGTTCTTCCCGACGACGGTTGGGTTTTCCGGGTGCATCGTCCATTCGGTGAAAGATCCCTCATAGATCTTTACCTGCGGATAACCGAGATAGAACTTGAGAAGAAGGAATTCATTGGTTGCTTCACGCCCGGTGCCGCAGCTGCAGATAACAATTTTATCCCGCGTTACCCCGTGTTCCCTGAGGATCTTTTTGAGATCTTCGTCTGGTTTGAGCAGTTTTTTGTTCTTCTCATCCATCATCCCTTTCCACGGGAGGCTGATTGCACCGGGTATGTGCCCGGGCTTGATCCAGGGCCCCTGCCCTTCATAGAAATTCATCGGGCGTGCATCAAGAAGAATGACGTCGTCCCGGTCTTTCAGGGCAACGAATTCATTGTACTCCACATAAAATTCCCGTCGCACTTCAACGTTAAATGCCGATTCTTC
>JAJRCL010000091.1 GCA_028679035.1 Methanomicrobiales archaeon
CGGGATCGTTTACGATTCGAATATGGCCCGGCACTGTAAAAACCCTATAATTATATCGTTTTGCGAATCAATAAAATTTTGCGAGAAATTCATGCAGGGAAAGGGCAGGATCATAGTTCGCGGGATTGTTCAGGGTGTCGGGTTTCGCCCTTTCGTGTATGCCAGGGCCCATCTGCTCGGGATTTCAGGGACAGTGAAAAATCTCGGCAGCGAAGTGGAGATCTTTGCACAGGGGGATAATTTTGATAAGTTCCTCGCAGAGGTATCACAGGGTCCCCCGCTCTCCCGTATCGATTCGGTTGAAGTATTCACCACCCGGCAGGAGATCCCGGATGGGTTTTTTATACTACCGAGCGGCAGCGGCTCTCTGACCGGCATGATCCCTCCCGATGTCGCCATGTGTGATGACTGTGTCGATGATATTTTTAAAAAAAACGGGAGATACGTGAATTACTGGGCAACGTCCTGCGTAAACTGCGGGCCCCGTTACAGCATCATCAGTGAGATCCCCTACGACAGAGAGCGTACATCGATGGCAGAATTCGCCATGTGCCCGGACTGTGCAGGAGAATATGGTGATCCCGGTTGCCGGCGCCACCATGCTCAGACAATTGCATGCGGTTCATGCGGACCGCACCTCACCCTGATTGATGCACGCGGGAATAAAGTGGAAGGCCTCAATCCAATAAAAGAAACAGCTGAACTGCTTGACGCGGGAAGCATTCTTGCGATCCGTGGGCTGGGAGGGTTCCATATCGCCTGCATTGAAGATACCGTGGATGAACTGAAACGGCGCCTGGGCAGGATCGAACAACCTTTTGCAATCATGGTTCGCCCGGATCATATTGAGCGGCTCGCATGTGTGTCATTGGATGACCTTCGGATCCTCAACAGCCCGTACCACCCGATTGTCGTTTTGGAAAAACGCGACCCCACAGCCCATGCAGCAATAAGCAACCTCCATACAATCGGCTGCATGCTGCCCTATACCGGGCTTCACCACCTTCTCTTCTCTCACCTGAAACATCCGCTGCTCATCATGACCAGTGCCAATATGCCCGGTTATCCGATGATAACAGGTATTGATCAGGCAATGGCGAAGCTCAACCGCGATGTGGACTTCTTTCTTACGCATGACCGGAAGATCGTGAACCGCTGCGATGATTCCGTGCTACGTGATGGGTACATCATCCGCCTCTCGAGGGGAATAGCCCCTAAACGGACAGCCATCGATCTGGGGGACCGCTGTATTCTCGGGGTCGGGCCGGAACTGAATGCAAATGCGACAATCTATAAAGCCGGCTTTTCGGTCACGTCCCCGCACGTAGGAAATGTCCGCAACCCGCCAACCCTTGAATACCTGCAGGAAACAGTAAGGAACCTGCAAAGGCTCCTTGGAGCAAAATTTGACGTAATAGCCCATGACCTTCATCCCCGGTTCCTCTCAACCCGGTTTGCCCGCGAGATAGCATCAGATCACGGGCTTGAACTGGTCCCGGTACAGCACCACCGTGCACATATCGCAGCGACAACACCTGAACCCTGCATCGGTATAGCAATCGACGGGGTCGGATATGGAGACGACGGGTCGGTCTGGGGGTGCGAGATATTTTCCGGGCAGGTGCCTGATTTCCGCCGTGTGGCTCACCTTGAGCCGTCGGCTATGCCCGGGGGGGATCTTGCTACTCAGTTTCCGGAAAGGATGCTCTATGGAATTTTTCCGGAAAAACAGATACTTTCATTACTGTCTGCCCGTGGCTGGTCGGATGTCGAGCTGGGAGTGCTTGAAAAACAGGTCAGGGGTGGATTTAATGTTGCCAGGAGCACAAGTACGGGCAGGATTCTTGACGCCGCATCAGCCCTTCTGGGGATATGCCGGGAGAGGACCTATGACGGTGAACCTGCGATGAAACTGGAATCCGCTGCGGCTGGCGGGTATCCTGAACCCTGGGAGCTGAGCTTTAATACCCATGAGGGCTGTGAGGCGCTTTCGGGCCGCTCACTTATAGAGAATGTGTTTGCCCGGATGCAGGAAGCACATGAGGGAGACCTGAGGGTAATCCGAGATACCGCAGCTTCCTTCCAGTACAACCTTGCACGGGGTATCGCATACCTTGCCATTCATGCAGCCGAACGCGAGGGTATGAAAAATATCGCCCTGAGCGGGGGCGTAGCATATAATTATGCCATCCGGGAGACCATCCGTGAAGAGATTACCGGGCACAGCATGCGATGCATCATGAACGCTGATTATCCCCTTGGAGACGGGTGCGTCTCCTTTGGCCAGTGCGTCTATGCCGCAAAACTTCTGGAGCGGCGGAGCTGACCTCCAGTGCAGGGGAGTCCCGTTTTCACAAGAGACGCCTCTACCATGGGGAAATGTGAATCAATACGAGGAACCGATGAACCCATCTGACAGGATTTCCAGGCAGGAAAAAAAGATTAAACATCTCGAGCAGGAACTCAATGACCTTCGCCAGGGCCTTGTAATCGTCCAGGACTATTACCGCGACTTTGAACACATCTC
>JAJRCL010000008.1 GCA_028679035.1 Methanomicrobiales archaeon
AAGTGTGCCCACCGCATCGGCCAGTCGACCCTCCAGACCAGCTTTCCCTCACCCTTTGCATAGTCAGCGGTGCCCTCATGTCCGCAATCGCACATGTACTGTACCTTGTGTTCGTCCGGGATATGGCCCAGGATGTGCACGCTGCTGATCTTCTGACACCCATTGCATATGGGATAAAACGGGGACCAGTCCTGGGGCAGGCTGCGCCCGGATACTTTTTCCAGAAGCGTGCGGATCTCTGCAGTATGGTCCAGTACGTGGCGGATTTCGGCAACATACGATCCGTTCCGGTACTCCTGGCTTGAACGGATGACCGTCGGCGTGACGTCCAGTTCACGCAGCGCCGAGAGGAACGGATCCAGGAAGTGCTCGGCATAACTGCTGTGCTCGCCGCAGGGGCAGGGGATGTCCGATACCGGAAAACCGACGTACTGTGCATAGGACTCGGGAAGAAACGGGTATACCTTCCGCAACGGGTCAAAGTCATCAGCGATATACAGGAGTTCCGCATCCAGTCCCCGATCCCGGATCGCCTTATAGACCATGTCGCCGGTGAGCACTTCCCGCATGTTGCCGATGTGGATTGGGCCGGATGGGGTGATGCCGGTCGCTATGCGGTGGGCCTTGTTCTGGTCCACCTCTGCCGCACAGACATCTGCCCAGTGAATTTTTTCTGCCACCGCTGGATCACGCTGCCCTTTGTCCCCTAATATATGTCACCCACAAATTAACAATGTGCTGGTCGCCCTCCCTTCAGAAAAGGAGGGTGTGGCAAGACACCATTATTGTGAGGAACTGAAAAATAAAAAGTGGAAAATTATTCCTTCTTTTTTCTTTTTCTGCGTTTACCCGCTTTCCGGATCGACTTGGCCATCGAAGGGAGGTCGACGACGTACTGCCCTTCCTTTCCCAGGCCGACGACGACTTCATCGCTTTTTGCGAGTTTTTCGATATTCAGCTCGTAGGAACCGGGCCCGAGGATGCGGATGCTTTCCACACGGTCATAAATTTCAACTTCCTTGGGCGGTTTATCCTGTATTTCCAGCGTGTCATTCCTGCGTTCCAGTATAATCTCAGCAAGGGGCTTTTCCTCAAGAACGTCCTTGTGTCGCTCGGATTCGCGAACGTACAGGAATTTTTTCCCGGCACAGCTGGGGCAGCCCCGGAGGATCTGGGTTGACCCGTCTTCAAACTCCCTTCCGCATTTCGTGCACTTATGGGCCATCCCGTTTCACCGCGAGGATACCCATGCGCTGATGAGATCCTTTTCCTTTTTCAGCATTTTCAGCTGGTTTGCCGGACCGATAACGGTCATCCGTGCCTCCGATTTTCTCCCGATGAGCCGGCCGAGAAATCCTCCGAAACCCTCGTCCCTTGCGGGGTACGTTTCCATCTCGATCCCATTGAACCCCTCCGGGCTGATCTCCATCATCGTCATCTCGATGAGCTTGCTCGCCTCTTCCGGGGCAAGCCCTTTTTCAAGAACCACGATATTGCCTTCTTTGACATCATCCAGGATCAGGCGTATTTTTTCCATCGGCGTGAGGCGGGAGAGCCGCTCCTCAGAAATGAGGTCTATCTGAACACCCTGCAGCATTCTCGTCACCCGAAATAATCTGTCATTTTCTCATAGAGCTGTTCGATGTTGCTTCCGTCGAGGCTTGAGATGGAGATAACCGGGTGCTGGGGGAAGGCGCTTTTGATCCGGGTCGGTGCAGCATCAGGGAGATCGATCTTATTTGCGACAATAATGACCGGGAGGTTTCTGCTCTCGATGATGCCGATCATCATGATGTTGACCTGTAAAAACGGGTCGAGGGTCGAATCCAGCATATAGATGACGCCATCAATATCCTCACGAAGCCAGTGCATCGCTTCGGCGACCCCTTCAGTCGCTTCGCGTGCACGTTTGATCGCCTCTTCCTTTTCCAGGCCGTACTCAAGGAATTCCTTATAATCAATCTTGGTGGTTACCCCGGGCGTATCGACGATATCGATGGTAATGGAACTCCCGTTCGCTCCCGTTATGGTGATATCCTCCTTCCTGCGAGCACGCCGTGTCTCATGCGGGATTTCACTGACCGGTCCAACAGCATCCCCGGTCCAGTCCCGTACGATCCGGTTGGCCAGGGTCGTTTTTCCGGCATTCGGGGGACCATAAATCCCGATTCTTGAGCTCCGTTTCCTGAAAAAGAATTTTAAAAATTTTGAAAACCGTTTTCTTGTCCGTACAAAGAAATTCATCTCTCACCCCTCAGATTGGTTACCTCGGTTCGTGCGATGTATCTTTTCCTACAATAATTTCAACCGCCGATAGATAAAATTTTATATACTGCCCCGGACTAGGAAATCAATTATTTTCCCGAACATTGGATATCCAGAAGAATCCTTTAATATCAGAGGCTCGTATGATACAGGTGAAAAATCTGCCCAGGGAAGCGCAGCCGGATCGGCACGCTGGTGATCCCGTGAAAAACAAAAAACCTTCCATCCAATTCGAGACCCGGGTCCCGATTCGGGATATTATGCGGGCTCAGCCGACAACCATCGGTTCCGAGGCGACGGTAGCAGAAGCAGCGGCCATGATGTGCCGTGAAGAGGTCGGGAGCTGCATCGTACTGCAGAAAAACCTCCCCATCGGCATCATCACTGAACAGGACATTAACTGCAAGGTCGTGGCAAAGGATCTGAGGCCGGGTTCCGTTACCGTGAACAAGGTGATGAGCACCCCCCTGATAACGCTCGGGGCAGATAAGACGGTGGGTGATGCGGCCCACCTGATGGTGCAGAATAGTGTACGGAGGCTCCCCATCGTTGAAGGACACAAAGTCGTGGGAATGGTCACGGTGCGGGATATTCTCTCAGTCGCCACGGAAATGAATGATATCATGGCAGATCTGATCACCATCAACCGGGAAGAACAGGTGGAAATGGGTTTGTGCGACCGTTGCGGGAAGATGGCGGACGACTTGAAACGCATTGACAGCCAGTTGCTCTGCGCTGTATGCAGGGAAGAGGAGCGATTGTCATGAAACAAGCCTGCGAAATAATGACCGAATTACCGCTTGTGTTTGCGGATGATCATGTTACGAAGGCACGACAGATCCTGCGGGATGATGGATTCCGCGAGGTGTATGTCCAGGACCATAAAAAGCGCCTGATGGGATATATCGATATCACCGACGTCCTGCAGATCACGGATACGAAATCCAACATCACGGTGGAAGGGTTCCTTAAGGATGCTGTCACCGTTTCGCCCTGCGACACCCTGGAGACGACCGCACAGAAAATTGCGAAAGGAAATACCGACAGCGCTGCTGTGGTCGAAGCAAACGGTGAAGTGCTCGGAGCGGTCCTCCTCTCGGAAATTTTCCCTATCCTTATCACCCGGCATGAACTGCGGGGTGTGGTGGGCGACGTGATGTCCCGGAAGGTCGTCACCTGTGCACCGGACGATCATATCCCAAAAATTTACAACCTGATCGTAGAAAG
Organism: Methanomicrobiales archaeon; assembly: GCA_028679035.1. Lineage (GTDB taxonomy): Archaea > Halobacteriota > Methanomicrobia > Methanomicrobiales > JACTUA01 > JAJRCL01. The sequence goes on from JAJRCL010000008.1 coordinate 3,493, forward strand.
TGGATTTACGGCATTCCCTGTTGTGAAGAATAAAGAAATAATCGGCATGGTTTCACGCCGGGACATCCTGGCCGCGGGAAGGGTGCGCAAATCCATGGACACGACGGTTCATACGAAGGTCGAAAAGAACGCTGCCAATATCCGCATTGATTCGGTGATGATCACGCCGGTTATCAGCATCGGGCCGGATGCACCGCTCTCGGAAGCAGCAGACCAACTCATCCGGCACGATATCAGCAGAATGCCGGTCATAGAGAACCGAAAAATTGAAGGTATCGTTGATCGGCACGATGTGCTGAAGGGACTGATTGTCAAGACAGGATAAGGAGTGGTACGAGTTGCACCGCAATACCCAGAACAATACACCCGGTGAAAAGCTGTTGCAGATGCGGGGAAAAATGGACCGGGGCCCCGTGAGTTTTGAAGCACGCAAAGCACGGCAGGAAGGAGAGATCATGGCAGTGGCGACCAGAAATGTCATCTCTGTCCCACCAACCATGACGATTATCGATGCGGTTAAAACCATGACCCAGTACGGGTTCCGCAGGCTTCCGGTAACCGATGCCGGAACGCGTAAGCTGCGGGGAATCGTCACCGCGGGCGATATCATCGACCTTATGGGCGGGGGCAATAAATTCAACCTCGTCACCAAGCGGCACGGTGGCAACCTGCTCGCCGCGATTAACGACAGCATCCGGAACATCATGACCCAGCAGGTCATATCCGTGAAACATGATGCACGGATACGGGATGCGGTCGAGATCATCACCGAAAAGCGGATCGGCGGCATCCCGATCGTCGATGCCGAAGGAGTCCTCTCGGGAATCATCACCGAGCGGGATGTCATGAAGGTTCTCTCAACAGAGCATGATGACCGCCCGGTGGAAGGGGTGATGTCCTCATCACTCCGGGTTACGGATCCAGACGCGACGATTGGCACCGCGACAAAGGAGATGCTGACCCATAAATTCCGTCGTCTCCCGGTGATCAAGGATGATGTCCTGTACGGGATCATCACCACAACAGACGTCCTCAAGTACCTGGGCAACGGGCAGGTATTCGAGCGGCTCGTGACCGGGGATGTTGCAGAAGTCATGTCCCTTCCGGT
>JAJRCL010000009.1 GCA_028679035.1 Methanomicrobiales archaeon
CGCCCGGATACGCGAAGCGGTCGAGATCATCACCGAAAAGCGGATAGGCGGCATCCCGATCATCGATGCCGTTGGTGTTCTCTCCGGGATCATCACCGAGCGGGACGTCATGAAAGTTCTCTCAACAGAGCATGATGACCGTCCGGTCGAAGGGGTGATGTCTTCATCCCTCCGGGTAACGGATCCGGACGCAACTATCGGCACAGCGACAAAGGAGATGCTGGCCCATAAATTCCGCCGACTCCCGGTGATCAAGGATGATGTCCTGTACGGGATCATCACCACAACCGACGTCCTCAAGTACCTGGGCAACGGGCAGGTATTCGAGCGGCTCGTGACCGGGGATGTTGCAGAAGTCATGTCCCTTCCGGTCCGCAATCTGGTTTCTTCGGAATTGCACACGATACGCCCCCTTGAAACCCTCTCGGATGCTGCCTGCGCGATGATGCAGAAGAATGTCGGTGCGCTGCCGGTTATCGAAGACACGCGCCTGGTGGGGATCATCACCGAATTTGACCTTGTGAAGGCATTTGCAGGAGTGTAAGAATGTTAGCTGCAGATGTCATGACATCCCCGGTCTATATCGTATCACCGGAGGATCTCGTTTCCCACGCCCGCAACATGATGCTCAAGCATAAAATGTCGCGTGTGCCGGTGGTGGACGATAACAAGCTGGTGGGAATCATCACCAAGAAGGATATCGCGTACCGGCTCCGGCAGAGCGAACCGATCTGGCGCCGGCGCCCTATCGACCGTATCCCAATCCACGTTCTGATGGTGTGTTGCCCGATCACCATCACGCCAAAAACATCGATCCACGATATTGCAGCTCAGATGATTTCCCATGATATCAGCGGGTTGCCGGTGATGGATAACGGATCCATTGCAGGCATCGTTACGAAATCCGATCTCCTGAAGTCAACGATCGTCCAGAACCTGAACCTGCATGTTGCAGACCTGATGACCGACGTGGTAACAGTGAGCCGGTACCATTCCCTGGACCATATCATCGATCTCATGAGCGAGCGCAACGATAAGATCGTGGTCGCGAACAACGACGGGTCGATCGCGGGGATCATCACGGAGAGTAATATTGCCTTCTTCACGTACCTGTCCGACAAGATTGGGGTACCGGAAAAAGACGTGAAATTGCTGCGCAAGGATGAATCCGGCCGTAAAAGCCTGCGGTATGTGATGGAGGTATCCGCAGTCGCTGAAGATGTCATGTCGCGCCCGGTCATCACCATCGAGCCGGAAGCGCCGGTCGGCGAAGCGGTCAAGCTCATGCAGAAAAACCACATCACCGGTGTTGTTGTCGTAAAAGGAACGGAGATCAAGGGAATAATAAAACGGGACGATATCATACGCGAGGTTGCGAAATGAAGACGATTACTATCCAGGAAATCATGTCAAAGCCCGTGCATATCGCGAAATCCGCAAAACTCACGGAAGCCCTCGACAAGATGATCGAGCAGCGGGCAGACCCGCTCATTGTGACCAATAATGGCGAAGTGATAGGAACCGTCTCCCGTAAATCCATCGCAGAGAAAATCGGGAGTAAACATTCATCGAACCTGGCCCCTGCCGCGGTCCATGTCGCTGCCTGCACGGAGGACGATTTCACCTCCGCCTATCCGGACCAGGGTATCGAGATCCTGATCCCCCTCCTGCAGCACCATAAAATGGTGGTGGTGCTCGACAAGAGCCACAACCTTGTCGGACAGGTCACCGGCGGCGATCTGCTGAAGGTGCTGGAACCCCGGGGCGATATTGACGATGTAATCGAAGATGCCTGCACCATCCAGGCAGACGAACGGGTCGTGCACCTGCGGCGGCGCATGGTGGACGACAATATCAACAAGTTCGTTGTTACCGAAGGCGGAGAGGTCATTGGCATGGTCACCGAGACCGACGTCGCCCGCGCCATGGTTGCCTTCAAGGAAGTAGTCGAGGACCGTCACCAGGACCACCGGATCCGTAACCTCCTGGTCAGGGACATCATGTCCTCACCGGTCATCGCGCTGGAACGCACCGCTCCCCTCAAATCGGTGGTCGACCTGATGCTCAAGAAAAACGTGAGCGCCATCCCCATCACCGAAGAGCGCAAGCTCGTGGGGCTCGTCACCAGAACGTCGCTCGTGCTGACACTTTGATAATCTCGCCAATACTCCTTTTTTCCAGTCCTTCACGGTACACTCTGGCAACGAATCTTTCCGCAATGTTTGCGTAGTAGCATGACAATACCTCAGTTGCATATGAGTGCATTTTCCCAAGCCGCCGACCACGCGATCCGGGAAGGTCTGCGCACCGATCTGAAAGGAAAACACCGACACTACAAGGCTGCATCCTTTCGCGGGCAGATCGCACAAATAACCGAGGATACGAATCACGAAGGTCATCATCTCATCGGGATCGGCAAACTGTGGACCTGGCGCCGGGAGGAAATTCCCATTATTGCACCTCAGACTATCTCCATCCCCTCTGATATCGCAAAGTCGCTCGCACTGCAGCCGGATTATATCATCTCATTCGAAGCACAGGTGCGGTTCAATACCGGTCACGCTCAATCCGCCGGGTACTCCATTCGTTACGAGAAAGACAGCTCCCCCTATCTGCTCGGCCTCCATTATGCAATGCGGCTGCGAAGAGTATATCCCCCGCTACCCGTACGGGTGCGGAAATAGTGTAAACCCCAAGAATCAGTTTCTGCAAAAACCCAAAAAGTCCTTTTTGTCCATGATCTGTCGCAGCCCTACGACGTTATAGACAGCGAGCCGTGCGCAGAAAAACGGACCGGTACGATCTGTGATCGGAAAAATGAAACGTCCCTTTCAGCCGCCCGATTTCACCGTGATAATCCGGATTTCATCACAATCGCAGGCCTCGACATCTTCCGGTACAATGGTCCCGTTCTTCGCCACCAGTACCTCGAGCGGGTTGATGTGCAGTTCTGCGAGAAGGGACCGGATCGTCACCCGTTCCTTGTTCACTTCGATTTTTCCCCCTTCCGGTAGAAGTACCAGCACCGTGCGAGCTCCGCACAGTACATACCGGGCCATTGCATGATGATATTTTTCTTCCCTGATCTTTTTTCGGACAGGAAGAAATCCTTATCAAAACACCGCGGGGAGATAGTACGCAGAGTGCATCATACCAAAAGGCGGTTGATAATGACACAAGGGATATTTTCCGAAGAGGACGTGGCAATGTTCGGGCGGTTTTGTGCCGCACTTGAGCTCATTGAAGGGTGCAGGGAGTTTGCAGCACTGATCCCGGAGGTGCGTACCAATATGGTATACGCCCGGGAGCTTGCCCAGGTGCCGGACGACGTCATCGCCGTCGATGGAAGAATTACGGCGGTCAACGGTATGCCACACGCCGCCGGAAGGCCGCGGTTCGGGGCCTCCAGCCATATGGCCCGGCTTATCGTCGAGCTGGGCCGGGTGGACCCAACGATCCGTGCCGGGATCAACTTTGCAAATAATCCCGAGCTAGCGGAATGGCTCTCAGCATATGCGCAGGAACGGGGATGGGGTTTCAGCGTTATTGACCGTTCCCGGGAACCCGCCGAGTACCGGGATGCGGATGAAGGATCGATGCCGTGGAAAGCACAGGAAGCGATCCGGGCAGCCGGCGGAAAGATCCC
>JAJRCL010000092.1 GCA_028679035.1 Methanomicrobiales archaeon
AAAAGGAGAGGAATCATCCCAAGGCCGGGACTCATGAAGAAAAAGCGGCTGAAGGGACGCTTCACAGATGACGATCCGGAAAAGCCCCGGACGGTCGAAGAAAAAGAGGAGCGGGAGCAGGAAGAGATCGATTTCATGCTCGCCGATGATATCATCTGATTCTATTCGTTACCGCCCCTGGTGAAAAAATCAGGATGTGATCCAGGTTGAGCGTATTTTTTCGATGGTCATTCTGACGATCGCAAATGCGTTATTCCTCCTCAATTTGCAAAAATTAGTATTTCCATATTGACCTTGTACTCTCGTATTCACATCCCAGGCGAGACGCGAACACCTGCTAATAAAAGATAAATGAGAGTTAAACCGCGATCGCTCTTTCGACACGTTGCATCAATACAACTTCTTACCGGGGGTAGATCGATTCCCCGCACATCGGTTTTTCCGGAAAGATCTTGTGCGCCTTCTTATCGACGATGTACTGTGCCGGTTTTTCCACCAGGTCCGTTGCATTGATCCGCATGTCGATCAGTTCGGCATAGCTGAAGGTCTCTGACATCTTGTCCCGCCCTTCTTTCCACTGCACGGTAATCCCGTTCTCTCCTTTCCTGCTGCTCACAATCGGGTGCATGCTGCCCCATGATACCTTCCCGGGATATGAAGGTATCTTTTGACCAGCCGGGCGTCCACAGATCACCGTTACCTCGCGATTCATCACACCGTTATCAAGAAACTCCTCAGAAATCCTCGGAAAATTCTCTGGGTTAACCTTTTGACCCCCACCGAAAATGTACTGTATACCGGAGTCATGCCGAAGGAACCTGCAGGATCGGAAGTGGATGCTGGGAAGAGACCACTGTCCGGTCCGGTCGTTGTGCCGTTTCTGAAAAAGTACGCACTGCAGGCCCTTTTTATTGTCGGCATTATTGTGATGCTCTTTGAAGTGAGCACGTTCAACTACCTGCTCTTCCACAGCACCGTGGAGATCGTCACCATCGCGATTTCCGTCGCAATATTTCTTCTCGTCTGGAAATCGCGCCGGATCCTGGATAACAACTACCTGTTGTTCATCGGCATGGTCTTTCTCTTCATCGCCATCATCGATTTCTTTCACACGCTCACGTACCGGGGGATGGGGGTGTTTCCGGGGGTCGATACGAACCTGGCAACCCAGCTCTGGCTCGCGGCCCGTTACCTGCAGGCAGGAGCGCTCCTTGTTGCGCCGGTATTTGCTTCCCGGCGGTTCCGCCCGGACCTTGCCATTGGGGCGTTTGGGATTCTCGCCGGCCTGGCCCTTGCATCGATCTTTGTCTGGGGTGTGTTCCCGGTCGCATATGTCGAAGGATCCGGTCTTACTCCCTTCAAAATAATGAGCGAGTACGTGATATGCGGCATGCTCATTCTCTCGATCGGGTTCCTGTACCAGCGGCGGGAGCATGTCGAACCGCAGGTACTGGATCTGCTCGACGTGGCAATTCTTCTGACCGTTGCCGGAGAGCTGGCGTTCACGAGTTACGTAGGGGTGAACGGTTTTGCCAATTTCGCCGGGCACATCTTCCGCCTTTTTGCCGGGTATTTCTTCTACAAAGCGATCATCGAGGTCGGCCAGGAAAAACCGTACAGCCTGCTCTTCCGGAACCTCAACGAGAGTGAGAAGAAATACCATGCGCTCATCGATCTCTCCCCGGATGCAATCATCGTGCACAGCCGCGGGAGGGTCCGTTATGCAAATCCGGCTGCCCTGCGTTTCTTCCGGGTCCCCTGGGCCGGGGATCTTGCCGGCGAGAATATCTTTGATTATGTCCACCCGGACGATCGGGCCATTGCCATGGCCCGGGTCGATGCCGTGCACGACCGGCAGGTGACGAACCCGCTCCGGGAACTGCGGTTCGTCGTCAACGGCGAGACCATCCCGATCGAAGCGACCAGCGGGCCGGTCAACTGGGAGGGGGAACCGGCGGTGCAGGCAGTCATCCGGGACATCTCTGAACGGAAGATGGCCGAGGCAGTGATCCGCCAGAGCGAGGAGAAGTACCGGACCCTGTTCGAAACGATGACCGAAGGCTTCGCCCTGCACGAGATCGTCTGCGACGACCAGGCGAAACCCATGGACTACCGGTTCCTGGAGGTCAACAGCGTGTTTGAATCACTGACCGGCCTTGCCAAGGGCGATATCATCGGACACCTTGCTTCCGAGGTCATGCCCGGTCTTGAACCCTCCTGGATCCAGACCTGCGGTACGGTGGCGACGAGCGGCAAGCCAGTCCGGTTCGAAACTCCCCTGACACTCCTGGAACGGCAGTACGAGGTCCTCGCGTACTCGCCGGCGCCACGGCAGTTTGCCCTGCTGTTCACCGACATCACCGAGAAAAAGAAGGCAGAGGAAGAGCTCGCCCAGACCGTCACCGAGCTCCGGCGATCCAACCAGGACCTCGAACAGTTCGCCTACGTCGCATCCCATGACCTCCAGGAGCCGCTGCGCAACGTGACCCTCTTTTCCCAGCTGTTCATGAAAAAATACGGGGAAACCCTCACAAAAGAGGGGCGTGAATACCTGGACTTCGTGATCGAGGGCTCCTCCCGCATGAGCCGTCTCATCTATGATCTTCTGGACTACTCACGGGTGACCACCCGAGGGGAGCCGTTTGTCCCTGTGGACATGAACGATGCGGTCCGGGATGCCTGCACGAACCTGCAGATGAAGATCCAGGAGTCCGGTGCATCCGTCACGTTCGACACGCTTCCGGTCGTCCTCGCCGACGCCCTGCAGATCCGCCAGGTCTTCCAGAACCTGATCGACAACGCGCTCAAGTACCACAGCACGGAACCCCCCGCGGTCCGCATCACCGCGGTACGCGACGAGAACGAATGGATCTTCTCCCTCCGGGATAACGGGATCGGGATCGCCCCTGAGTACCATGAGCGTATTTTTCAGCTCTTCAAGCGCCTGCACACCCGCGAGAAGTATTCCGGGACCGGGATTGGCCTCTCCCTTGTCAAGAAGATTATTGACCGTCACGGGGGCCGGATCTGGGTCGAATCCGAAGAGGGAAAAGGCTCGACCTTTTCATTCACGCTGCCGGTCAGGGCATTAACGGGCACGACGACCTGAAAAAAGGGATCCTCGCCGGTGCGTACAATCCGTATGCGTCATCCTGCACGGTATGCATCAACTTTCCTCGTGTTATTCCCCGCGTGCCGCAGCGTAGCTCGCGGTAATCCAGGGGAGATACCGTTCGATCTCTGATACGTCCCCGATACTGATGCGCACCCACCGTTTCATAATACGCCCGTGAGCGGCGAAGTATCCGGCATTGGGATCCTCCAGCAGCCGGTCCCTCTGCTCCTCGTCAAGCCGGGTCAGGACGATCCCTCCCGTAACGAGCATCGCAAAATTCACGCTTCCGGCGGCATATGAAGGGGAGCCAAACAATGTCTTCTTCGTTACTCCTTCCCAGCCGAGCACGATTGCCTCAAACTTCTCCCGCAGCAGTTTCGATTCGGCTTCTACGTAATAGGCCATAGCACGATCCGGTAGCACGCAGGATGGATGAAGATTTGGGACGACGGATAGTGGGAGATATCCCGGATTCTCCTCTGCCGGCAGCCGTGCAGAAAAAAAGATTGTGTAATCTTCGGACCTTTCCCGTTATCGGGAACCTTCGAAGTCGATGTGCCCGTTCGCCGGATCCGTGCGCAGCAGGCGTACCCGTACCTTGTCGCCGACGTCCATTCCCTTCTCACCGCGGACCACCTTTCCTTCTGCCGGGGGACTGATGAGCCGTACAAAGGTGCCGTGTATGGTAACGCCGGTGACGAACGCATCGAAGGTGTCCCCGATCCGCTCCCGCAGGAGCATGCCGGCTGCGGCCTTGCGCATGAAGCGCTCCACCTTGGTGGATGCCTTGTCCCGGTCCGTCAGCCAGGCGGCCAGGTCCTCAAGTTCCTCGAGGGTATACGGCGGATGCCCACCGCGGAGTACTGCCTTGAGGAGGCGCTGGTTCACGAGGTCAACGTACCGCCGGTTCGGTGCGGTCGCATGGGTATAATCGCTTACCGCAAGGGAAAAATGGCCGGTCGACGGCTGCCCGGGGGCAAGGGGTGCATATTCACCGGGACCGAGCAGTTTAATCACGGCAAGGGAGAGGTCCGGGAAGTGATCCGGATCGGCCGCTTTCTGCCGGACCAGGAAACGTGCGAGCGCCGGGGCGTCCGGCCCGCGGGGAAGCGTCTCCCCGTGCTCTGCGGCGATGAGCACGATCCGCTCCCAGTTTCGCGGGACCCGCACGACTCTCTGGATCATGGGAACGCCGGCCTCTCCCAGGAATCCGACCAGTGTCCCGTTTGCGGCGACCATGAATTCCTCAATAATGCACCGCGCCCGGTTCCTCCGTTGCACAACGAGATCCCGGACCCGTCCTTCCTCCAGTACCGCCCGTGCCTCGATGGTGTCGAAGGTAAGGGCACCCTGTTCGGTCCGGGCTTTCTTCAGGCGCCGGCTTGCCTCATCCTGCAGGTGCACCTGCTCCTCGAGGCCGGGGATCGCCCGGACCCCGGCCGGTACCTCCCCGCCCCCCTGCTGCCAGACCGCAACCTCTTCGTACACGAGTTTTGCCTTGTTAATGACGATTGCCGGGTAGATCTCCCCGGGCCGGGTCGACCCGTCCGGAAGCACGGTGAATTCGATCACCATCGCGTACCGTTCCTTCCCCGGTACCAGGCTCGTGACGTCATGGGAAAGGCGGTCCGGAAGCATCGGGAACTTCACGATCCCGGTATACACCGACGTGCCGTTCCGTGCCGCATGCCGGTCGGTGTGCGAATCCTTCGGGACAAAAATATCGACGTCGGCGATTGCAACCTGCACCCGGATCCCGCCATCCGGGCCCCGTTCGCAGAACTCCAGCTGGTCCAGGTCGAGGGAATCAGAGTTATCAATGGAAGACCAGAGCAGGGACCGGAGGTCCCGCATATTCCCGTAGCGGGACGGTGGCAGTGCCGGGTTGATCGCCTCCACCTCCCGGATCACGTTGTCCGGGAACCGTGGTTCGAACCCGTAGCGGCGCACCGCGTCCCATGCGATGGTCCTGAGGTCGATATCGGGGTTGTCTCGCAATTGTACCGGGTAGACATTCTTTTTGGGACATAAATACTCCGGGCATGCATGGTCACGATGTGCGGTGCAGGTCGGGGATTGCGGAGTCCGGAGAACGCATAAATACTCCTTCCCGTAATACCTGCAGAAACCGGAGTGCCTGCAATGGAATTCAAGGATATCGTGCTGCAGCGGTATGCGGCAAAGAAGTTCCACGGGAAAAAAGTCCCTGATGCACTAATCAATGAGATCCTCGAAATGGTGCGTTTCGCCCCGTCAGCGCTGAACCTGCAGCCCTGGAAGATCAAAGTAGTGACAAACGAGAAGGTCCTGGAACGGCTCCGACCGGCGGCAAACGACCAGGAGCAGGTGTCCACCTGTTCGCACCTGCTGGTCTTCTGTGCAGAAACCGATTATCCCGCCCTCATCCGGCGGCTGGACGCCCTGATGAAAAAACACGGGGTCCCCGATGCCCACAGAATGGAAGTGGTCGGGATGGCAGAAAAATTCAGCACGCTGATGACCCCGGAACAGCGGTTCGCGTGGTCCCAGGCGCAGACCTATCTTGCCCTGGGAAATGCCCTCAACGGGGCTAAAGCTCTCGGTCTTGATTCCTGCCCCATGGGTGGGTTCAACCCGGCAGAGTTCACCCGAATCCTCGCGATCCCCAAACACCTGGTACCGGTGATACTCTGTGCTGTCGGGTACGGCGCCGACAAACCCGGGCCCAAGATCCGCTTCTCCCGGGAAGACATCTTGTTCTGATTCGGTCCCATCTTATTTTCTGATCCGCAATGGGGAAATACTATCCATAGGATTAAATCATCATAATGGAATCGTCAGGTGCCGGAAAAGGAATGGCAGGATTGCCGATCCTGGTTTACCGGGAACACGAATCCTGGCAGAATTTTCCCCGGTTATCGGAGTGAGGTAGCAACCATGTATGAATACAAAACGGTAGTGCTGCAGCTGGAAGGGATGGGCTGGCTGAGCTCGAAGGAAATCCCGGCGCTGGAAGCAACGCTGAACGAAAAAGCGCACCAGGGGTGGAGGCTTACTGATACAATCCTCCCTGCGGGTACCACGGGTGAAGGCGACAAGATCATCCTGATCTTCGAACGCGGAAAACCGGGATAGGGCCGGTGCATCCGGTCTCTCTAGCCGATACTCTGCCAGATGGCGAGGCCGAACTCGAGCGCGATAAGGATGATGATCACCCACTCAAGGAAGTTGGAGTGTGCAATCCGCACTTCCCCCGAGAGCATGGAATAATTCTCCTGGATCACCTTGATCTTGCGGCTTACGCTCTCGCTCCACTGGCCACTGCGAAACACCTTCAGCGCCGTTGCATAAACGCGGGCGT
>JAJRCL010000093.1 GCA_028679035.1 Methanomicrobiales archaeon
TATCACTGACGAACTCCGGGCGCACCTCGCTGGGAAATGTGCCGAAGTACACCATTCCCCGCAGCCGTGCGAGGAGTTTTTCCACTTTGTCCATGCGGGGATGGATACCATCGGACCCGTAAGCAAATGCATTGGGGCTGACGAACCGCTGGTCCCGGTGGCGGGAGGCAGATGCGACTATAGCATCTATCGAGCGGTGGCGCATGCCGCATCCGAAGAGCCGGGGCGTCTGGCAGAAGAAGCACCCCTGCGGGCATCCCCGGGTGATCTCCGTATACCCTTTCATCGTTGAAAATGGTGGAAAAGCATCGAGAAGAACAGTCGTGTCGGCCGGGAAGTAGCCTTCCCGGTTCGCGACGCCCGGAATGAGACTGTTGCCCCCGTGTTCAATATGGCGCAACAGTGCCGGGAGGGTGTGTTCCCCTTCGCCGACAATGACATAGTCCGCGTACGTGGCGACTTCCGCATAGCATGCGGAGGCGTGGGGGCCGCCGGCAATCGTAATACAGTCTGCTCCCGTAATCTCCTCCTGCAGCCGCACCGCCGTGATAGAATTGAGAGAATAGCAGGTGATGTCCTTTTCCGGGCAGGAAACAGGATTGAGATTGTAACCGGCACGTTCACAGGCCGCAAACAGGGCGGCGTATGAATTGCGGGCCTGCGGGATATCCCGCCAGTGGACCTTCACAAAGCCCCGGCGCTACGCACAGAGTTCACCCGGGTACTCGACCTCCCCACTCTCCCCGTGGACCGTGGCCACGATCCCGCTTTGCAGGCGAATAACCGGAACCTCCAGACGGTCGACCATCGGGATCCCGGCGATGATCGCACCAACGACGATGATTGGCTCCGCATCGTCATTGATGATGGCGGCAGGGGCCACGCCGTTTTTCTGCAGTGCATAGAGGACATACGACCCGACGGTGGAGCCTTTACCGTGCCGGAATGCAAGCACACGGCCGGCAACCGATTCCCCCTGGAGAGGATGCCCTTTCTCGACGATTTTTCCGGTCGCCGGGTCCACGCCGGAAAGAAATGAGATCGGTTCCGGAGAAACGAGGATAGGCCCGGTACCAGAACCCCGTGCAATACCCCTTCCTTTCAGGATCATATCTCGCCGTCAGTCCTCCAAATAAACAACCTATTATTCTATAACGACCCTATTTATATTGTCATGGAAGACACGGCGGTCAATAACGTCGGCAGCGATAACGAACTCTCTCAGCTTCGCATCCGTGAACTGGAAGGCCAAGTCGTCGAGATGCGTGGCAGAGTGGATGCGCTGCAGAAGGAAGTGACCCAACTCCGGCGGGAGAATGCTCAGCTGAAGCGTGTTCCGCTCTTTGTCGCCGTCGTGGTGGACCTTCTGGGGAACAGCGAGGTCTATCTCCGGCAGCAGGGAAACAACCAGGAGTATATCAGCCAAGTCGCAGACGACCTCTATAAAGTTCTCAAACCCGGAACAAAGGTCGCCGTCAACAATACCCTCTCAATCGTCAAAGTGATCGGCAACATCTATGATTCCCGGGTGCGGGTCATGGAACTCGAGGAATCCCCTGATGTTACCTTCGAGGCAATTGGGGGTCTTGAGAACGAGATTGAAGAGGTGCGGGAAGCGGTGGAGTATCCCCTGACCCACCCGGAGAAGTTCGAGAAGATCAAGGTGGAACCCCCCAAGGGCGTCCTCCTGTTTGGTCCGCCCGGCACCGGGAAAACCCTGATCGCGAAAGCTGTTGCCCATGAGGCAAAGGCGACCTTCATCCGCATGTCCGGGAGCGAACTCGTGCATAAGTTCATCGGGGAAGGAGCACAGCTCGTGCGCGAGCTCTTCTCGCTGGCACGGGAACGGGCTCCGTCGATCGTCTTCATCGACGAAATCGATGCGATCGGGAGCATGCGTACGCATGACGGAACCAGCGGCAGCGCAGAGGTCCAGCGGACAATGATGCAGCTCCTCGCAGAGATGGACGGGTTCGACAACCGGGGCGATGTACGCATCATGGCCGCAACCAACCGCCTGGATATGCTGGATCCGGCACTCCAGCGTCCGGGGAGATTTGACCGCATTATCGAGATCCCCCTCCCGGACGCCGATGGGAGAAGGCGAATCCTCCAGATTCATACGAAACACCTCAATCACCGCGGTGTTGATCTCGAGGAGATCGTGCACAAGACGGAAAAATACACCGGTGCCGACCTGCAGGCAGTCTGCCGGGAGGCCGGGATGATGGCGGTACGCAGAGGTGCCGATGCGGTAGAGCACTCCGACTTTCTGGCGGCAGTGAGAAAAGTGAGAAACGATCCCGTTATGGACAACCGGATGTACCGCTGAGGATCAGGGCTTTTCCTTTTCCTCCATCAGCCTCTCAATAAAACTCGACTGCAGATCAAGGATTATATTCATTTTTCCGATCAGTTCCTGCTGTTTGAGGCTGATTTCCATGAGCTCCTGCACCATCTCTTTTCCCGTACCTATCTGCTGCTGTAATTCAGAAATGTCCCGGGCGACGGTCTGTCGGACGAGGCGCAGCTGGCTTTTCTCAATGTCGCCGAGGAATTTGCGGATCGTCTCCTCGTAGAGCTGTACCTCGGTGGTACCGGGAAACCCTCCGGCTGGTTCGGTGGCCGGCTTTGTTTCGGCAAGCGGCGAATCATGAGGCGGGGTAGTTGCCGGGACATCCTTCCGTATGAACTGGGCACAGATGTTTCGGGAAGAGGCAACCTTTGGAGCGAGTTCGTGGTTCAGTTCAATCGCCCGTGCGTAGCACTGGTCTGCTTCTTCGAAACGCCCCTGGGCAAAGAGGATATCTCCTTTTGCCTTCCATGCCAGAGAGTAGTCCGGGTTTATCTCAATGGCACGTTCATAGCAGTAGATCGCGTCATTGGTCCTTCCCAGGGAATCGAGGACGAATCCTTTGATGAACCAGATATTGGAGAACTGCGGGTTGATCTCCAGGGACCGGTCATAACATTGTACCGCCTCTTCATACTGTTTCAGGTTGACGAGGCAGTTTCCTTTCCTTCCCCATGCGATCGAAGCAACGGCAGAATTCGGGTCTATCTCGAGCGCCCGGGTGAAACAGACGATCGCATCCTCGTACTTCTTCTGGTTGCACAGTTCGATACCATCGTTCACGAACCGGGAGGGCGTCGTATCCGCAGAAGGAAAAATCCGCCACGCCATACGCATCACTGCTCCATGGATTCCCCGGCGGGTTCTCCGCTGTCAATGCCTCTTCCCCGGGCAAGTGCTTCCAGGGCCCGTCCCTGCTGATCGAGGACTGTTCCGATCTTCGCAATGACGTCCTGTTCCCGTTCGATCAGCTCATTCAGCTCCTGAATGACCCTTTTTTCCTCTTGGATCTGCTCACGGAGGAGCTTGGATTCCTGTTCCACCTTGCTCCGGATGATCTTCCACTGGGTCTTCTCGAGTTCGGAAAGAAACTGCTTGATAGACTGATCGAATTGCCCTGAAGATCGTTGATCCTGCGTGTTCACCATCGTCCCCGTTCCTTGTAGTATCCCTATGTCGGGAATAAACTTTAATGTTGGTGAATGCTTCTTCGGATATTGATACAAACGCCTGCCGAACGGATATGGTTCATTTTCAATCCTGTTATCGATGTTCGGTGTTATCAAAGTTCAACATCGTTTTGAAGTAAATACACAAACCGAAAACATTCACGGATATCGATAATGGCTCAGGTCGTTGTGCCCGTAGGAATACAACGATCACAGATCCTATACCTGCACGACAATTCGACAGGCAGTACCTGCCTCCTCTTTCCTCCAACGCACGTGAGGTTGAGCCTTAGATTCTGATGAGTTTCCTTCCGATTGTTTGGTGCAGAGTGTTCAATGATTCAAGGGACAATGACCGTACCGCCTTCTCCCCGGAGGGCTGCGAGCGCCCGGGAAGGCGTGGTGATGATCGCAGCCGATCCCCCGGAGTCAAGGAACTCGATGGCTGCCTCGATCTTGGGGCCCATACTTCCGTGCGGGAAGTGTCCCTCTGCAAGGTACCGCATCGCATCTGCACGCGTGAGCCGGTCCAGGTTTTCCTGCGAGGGCCGGTCATAGTTCAGTGCGACCTTCTCGACGTCGGTAAGGATGAGCAGGACCTCGGCATTGATGATCCGTGCAAGTAAGGCAGCGGTGTGGTCCTTGTCAATCACCGCTTCGATGCCGGTAATTTCCTGATCCGGAGACCGGATAACCGGTACTCCCCCGCCCCCGGCTGCAATAATGATCACGCCCGCGGAATACAATGTCCGGATGACCTCTTCCTCAAGGATCTGGATCGGACGCGGGGAAGGGACCATCCGCCGGTATCCCCGCCCGCTGTCGTTCTCCGCCACCCAGCCTTTTTCTGTGCGCAGGCGGGATGCCTCGAGGGCAGTGTAAAACGGGCCGATGGGTTTGGAGGGTGCCGCGAATGCCGGATCGTTGGGATCAACAACCACCTGGGTGAGAAGGGTGACCACTGGGGCGTTCAGCCCGTGTGTGTCCAGTTCGCTGCGCAGGGACTGCTGGATCATGTACCCGATCATCCCCTGGCTCTCTGCCCCGCAGACATCCAGTGTCATCGGGGGAAGCACATTTTTTGCGAGCTCGTTACGGAGGAGGATGTCCCCCACCTGAGGACCATTCCCGTGCGTGATCGCAATATGGCAGTCGTTGCGCACGAGTTCCACAAGCTGGCGGGACGTCTCACGGACATGCCGGAACTGTTCCTCCTTCGTTCCTTTCTCGCGGTGCTTGAGGATTGCATTTCCCCCGAGCGCGACCAGAACTTTCCTGCAGGGCATTTGATGTTACTCCTGTTTCAGCGACATTTTTCTGTATACCGGTTACCGTGAAATGAATTATCGATTAGTTGCATCCGGTACTATGAAGGTTGCGAAGAATGTATCAATTCGTTCGCTGGTGCGAGGCGGATCATACCACACATACGACAACTTCCTGATAATCACCGCATGTATTATTAATCCCAGCAGCTATCTGACTGACCATGAATGTCGACGAGGTAAAGGGAAAGGGTAAACAAATCAAGGGAAAAATCCGGGAAGAAGCAGGAAAATTGACCGGCAACAAAAAGGAACAGGTCAAAGGCAAGATCGAACAGGTGGAAGGGGTTGTTCAGGAAGAAATCGGGAAAATAAAAGGAAAACTCAAAAAATAAAACGAGACACCGGTGGGATACCGATCAGGATATCCTGATCAGATCCCGCTTTTTTTAATTATTATCGGGGTATTCATCGATATTTCCGGAATTATACCCCTTCCGCGAGCCTCTTCTGGATCTGCACCAATCGGTCTGCCACCGGTTCCTTCCGGGGCAGGCGTTCCGCGAACGTCGGCTCCGTCTTCGTATAGAACGTCCCCAGGGCGATCGGGGCGTCCTTCGCATAGTCCCACTCCCGGATCTTCGCAAGCGCCGCATCATACGACGTAGTGTCGTGATCTGCGAGTTCGTACACCCGTTCGTCATAATAGTCGTGGACATCGTAGAACGTGGCGCAGATCTGCAGCACGTCCACGAAGGAGAATCCCTTGTGCCGGATCGCGGCACCGATGGTCTGGTGCAGGTTCCCCAGGTTCCGGGAATAGGAGCGGGCGAGGAAGGTCCCGCCGCAGGCGAGCACGAGTTCCAGCGGGTTGAGCGGGCGCTCCACGTTCCCCTGCGGGGTGGAA
>JAJRCL010000094.1 GCA_028679035.1 Methanomicrobiales archaeon
CCAAAGGACCGGGGTGCAGGTTGGGGACCGTGAAAATTATTGGTTTACTATCCGCCCTGCGGAAAAAGAAGCTCACCTGAGGTACAAAAATCTCCTCCCCGATTTCACGGAAGAAATCCTCCATTCGTTTGGAGCCATCGGTCATATGAGCAATAAATGCGTTGATGAATGCAAGCCCGCGGATTTTAAATGCACGATCGAGCGGACGTTCAAGCATCCATATGAGAATTACAAATCCAAGACCAAAGACGACATGGAATACCAGCGCATAGATACCGAAGGTTGGCGGGAAAAGGAGTATACCGGCAAGTATTCCAACACCACTCTGGGTGAATGCCGGGATGAGCATACGGGGAATCCGGTAATCGGCAATCGCCACGAGCACGAGCAGGCGGAGGCCGAAGATAAAACCCAGCGAAATCGCGTAGAAAAGCGGGATGAAATTGACCGATACCAGGAGTGGAATAAACGTGATAATGACAGCAAAAACCGTACAGGCGAGTGCGAGAAGTGCTGACCGGTTCCAGGTCATCGTTTTGCCGTTATATTCGATGATAGGCTTTGTCAGGACCAGGGCAACAATGGCCGGGATCGTGAAAGCAAGCGTGCCTGAGAATGGCAGGGCTGAAAATGGCAGAATTCCCCAGGCTCGTACTCCCGCCCCATCGATAAGAAGACCAAGGATGATGATAAGGAAAAGTGAACGTTTCCATGAGGGGGCAGTGAAAATAAACCGGGAGATCTGCATGAATTTGACGTCACTGCCCTGGTCCATCAGGTAAAACCCCCGAGAACCAGCTCATGGCGGCCAGGATACGACTGGATTTCGCTGCTTGTGTAGGTTATTGGACGTGAGTAAAATGGTGCATTGAGGGTAAGCGTTTCATATTCCCCGCCTTCACCGGCAAGATTGATGTGGCGGGTGGCAGCGATGCGTTTTAGTCTTTCGATGAGCTCCTCATCGAAATGTGCTCCTAAAAAACCTTCGTCCAGTCCGTCTGCGGCAGTAACAACCATTATCACATCCAGCCGCCGGGCTACTTCTTCAAGAAGCTTCTCTGTATCCATATGCCAGAGCGGGGTAAAGAGCTCTATCCCGAGCCGGTCGGTGATTGCCCTCACCCGCTCTGCCTGGTAAACTGATTCGACTGCTCCGGCAATCACGCCCTCAATGTCAAGGCAGGCGATTCCTGCTTCAAGATCGGCAAGTTCTTCTTCCTTTCGTCCATGGGTGGGTATTTCTCTGAACTTTAAACCGGCAACACTGGCAATGGCAGCTACTGCATCGATGTTTGCGGAATGGAACATATATGAGTCCCGGTTTTCCGGATACACGGTGACCATAAACTCCACATCCATCCCTGCATCGATCGCTTTCTGGACGGAGAGGATTGAATCCTTTCCCCCGGAAGTGAGTGCTGCCCAGCTCATGATCAGCCCTTCCGGGGAACTGGTGATTCGAGTCTGCCGAAGGTATTCTCGTACCTCATTCGCATGGTGTTCCAGTCCGGGAGGTGGGTCTGGCAGCCGACATGTTCCACGACAAACGAAGCGGTGACCGTACCTATTTTGCAACAAGTCAGGGGGCGATATCCCTTTACAAATGAAGAAAGGAACCCGGCACGGTAAGAATCACCAGCCCCGGTAGGATCCACAAGGGTAACGGGAACTACCGGGATAAAGTGTTCGGTACCGCCAGAATACAGTGTGCTTCCATCTCCACTCATGGTAAATATTGCAGTTTCGACCTCGCCGATGATCGAATCTTTCGTAACACCCAGCGTAGTGCACATCTGCCGGATCTCGTGCTGGTTGGCAAAAAGAATGTCAGTATTGGCAAGGATTGTTTCAAGCTGTTCTTTTGTATACCAGAATACATCCTGACCGGGATCAAAAGAGGTGAACTCACTTCTTTCAGCGACCCGGCAATTGAATTCCGGATCTGCCGTTGCCATGTGTACGAATGGCAGGGAAGGAGCTGCTGAATGGGCGAATGCTTTCGATGCACCCCATTCAAAGAATGTCATCTGGTCCCCGGTATCGTCTGTGAACATGAATGCTGTCGGCGTGTGGGCCCCATGAACAACAAAGAACTGTTGACGAATCCCGATCCTGTTCATCCAGAGGTCATATTCGCTCCCGGGGAAGTCGTCTCCGATACAGGAGATAAGGGTGACCGGCGCTCCTAACGTGGCAATCCCGGCCGCGATATTTGCTGCCCCCCCGCCAAAATAGATCTGCCGGTCCGTGATATGTGTAGAACAGTTCTTCGCTGGCAGATGAGGAACCCGGGAGATATGGTCGATGGCTGTATGACCGACAACAGAGATCATAGTGGCTGCACGTCCAGAAGTTTCAGCGGCACGTCCCTCAAGGCCTTCCCGACTACCGATTTTGCAATCCTCTCCGCATGTTCCGGTGATTCAGCCCGGAAGACTTTCATCTCAAGGACAAGCCCGACAAGGGCGGTATCAGCAACGACAATCGCGCTTGAAAGTGACTCTTCGCAATAGGGGCAGGTGAGAAAACCCGCATCGACTTCCACATATTTTGCTGCCGGGTTGAGCCGCTTTCCTGCTTCACTGATGGCAATCCCGATTGCATCATCAAGTGACTTCACGTCGCGCAGGATCCAGGCTGATTCCAGTGTCACTACGTAATCAGGCATATTCGCTCTCCTTACCAGATGTCCCGGTGCACATGCCCGCCTTTTTCCATCCGCCCGGTGAGTACGGCCGGGGGATTTCCTCTCCCCACTGCGAGAAGTGCAATGGGCCGGATATGATGCGGCAGAGAAAGGATTTCGCGGACATCCTCATCGTCAAAAGAACCTGTCCAGCATGAGTGCAGTTTTTTCGCGTGGGCTGCAAGCATCATATAGGTACAGGCAATTGTCGCGTCTTCCAGACCATACAGGATCCCACGCTCCCCGTAACGAGACATCGAGCGGACATAGTTGGCGCATACCACAAAGATCGCACCTGCCTGTTCAACATGTACCTGATCAAATGCTGCCTGGGCGAGAGCAGATTTTCCCTCTTCCAGGGTCACAACAATCACGTCCCATGATTCCAGGTTGCCTGCACTCGGAGCAGTACTTGCACACGTGAGGATATACTCGATCTCCTCCTCTGTCAGAAGGTAACTTTCGTAACTGCGTACCGAAGATCGACTATTGAGAAAATCCAGAAAATCAGAGGATTCCATGTTTTTCAAGTACCTGCCATGCTTCC
>JAJRCL010000095.1 GCA_028679035.1 Methanomicrobiales archaeon
CGGAAAAGCCGTTTTCTGTATCCCCGGTTCTCCCGACGCAGCACGTCTTGCCACAAAGGAGATCATTATTCCGGTTGCCCGGCACATGATCAGCCATGCCGGCGCCTGATTACCGGTTCACCTCCAGAAGGGCCATCCGTTCGAGGATAAGCGCCCGGATCTGATCTTCTCCGGCCGCTTCTATTTCGGCGTCCGTAATGCCAAAAAGATCCATTAGCACCTTCTTTTTTACTGCGTCGATGGCATCCCAGTCAGCACATACGATCTCCATGCACCCGGAGAGCGCATCGTATGCCTCCTCCTGTTGCGGGACGATCGCCACGAAAGCGCGGTTGTATCCCGCGTGCACGCCGAATTCAGCGCCGACAGCGCATTGCCGGGAACCGGAAGCGTACAGGAGGGCCTCCATCTCGAGCGAGCGGCTGATCCGCTCCCGGGACGACCGGGCACGGAGGGCGCGCACCAGCGCGGCTTCCACATGGTCCAGCCCGGCGACACGGTCAGCATTAAAACAGATGATCGAACACTGGTTGTACAAGCCTATCCCGCGTATCTGATCGATGAACGTCCCGATGTCGTCCACCGTGAACGTCGCCTGCAGGATCCGGTATTCCACCATCAGTGATCTCCTGTTTCCTGCCCGGAAAAATCACCGAGCTGCAGCTGTCCGCCTTCCTCACACACTTCTTCCGGTGCCCGGGTGAGCTGGGCGAATACCTGGTCGGTGATCCCACGTCCGAGGATCGGTATGATCCGTTCTCTCCCTGCCTGAATGATCGCGTCACGATCCTTGATTCCGGAATTGAACAGGCGTCGTGCCCGGACCCGCCCTATCCCGCGAAGGCTCACCAGGGGGAGGAGCTCCCGCTTCACTCCCTGTTTGATCCGCACTTCCAGCTCACGGATCTCGTGAGATCGGTCCTGCGCAAACAACCGCGCGAGCATTGCGGTTGCGTGGACGAGCCAGGTAACCGATTCCACCATGGCATGGACATCTCCCTGCCCGGCCCCGTACCGCTCGCAGATCATCGCCTCCGGAACCTCATCGATCCAGTCCTGCAGCAGGAGGGCTGTTTTCAGGCTGCGGTACACCCCTTCCAGGCCCTCCCCCTCGTCATATGGAACGGCATTCCACCCGTCAACACCCAGGCGGGAAAGGTGTTTCTGCAGGTAAAAAAGGTCGCTTTTTCGCACGTACAGCCGTGGCATGTCCGGACTTGAGCATAGCACGTGCAGGGCGGTGAGTGTGCTGAACTCCTGCTCCCGGAGGTAACCGGTGACGAGCTCAGCACCCCGGGGATCGATGTACAGGCGGGAAACAACGGATCCATATTCTGAAGCCGCAAGGTTCCCCCCGAGATCCGATACCATCTCGGTCTCACCCAGATACTGGAGGTTCCGGTCGATGATGTCCTCAATGACCTCTGCGTCCCCTCCCTGGTAGTGATACAGGGTCCTGCGCATGAAATCTGCGAGTTCCTCCCGGCGGGTGGCGAAACGGGTCGCCACAAGGGAAAGGATGTGGGCACACAGGGCCCACCGCCCCGCGCAGCGCGAATGAACATCCTCCGGACGGGCATCGATGTAGTTATCGAACAATGCCACAACCTCCTCCTCGCTTTTACCAATGAGAACCGCTTCGCCGTAGGGATCGAGGCGTGGCCTCCCTGCCCTGCCGGCCATCTGGTGGTATTCACGGACCGGAATACTCGCCATTCCCTCACCGGCCTGGTACCGCAGGTGATCGCGAATGATGACCCGGCGTGCGGGAAGGTTCAGTCCGGCAGCGAGGGTCGGTGTTGCCGCGATGCACAGGATCGCGCCTTTCCGGAACCCCTCTTCCACGAGAGACCGCTCCTTCCGGGACAGTCCCGCATGGTGGAACGCCGCCCCCTGCGCGACACACGCGGCGAGCTCTCTTCCCATCTCGGTTTCGGCATCCTTCTGGATACGTTCGGCAAACGCCTTCGGCTCTTCCCCTGCCTTTTTCAGTGCGGAAGCAACCCTGCGTGCAAGCGCCTCTGCGTTTCTGCGCGAACTGACGAATACCAGGCACTGGCCGCCTTCAGCGATGGTATCGAGACAGAGGTTGAGGTCTTCATACCGGGAGACCTGTTCCACCGGGCGGACGCTTTGCGGGAAACGGATCTCCCCGTGGTAGTACACACCTTCCCGGAGCTCCACCGGCCGCCACTGGCTTGTCACCGCTTCCGCACCGAGCCACCCGGCAAGGACGTCCGGGTTCCCGATGGTCGCGCTGAGTGCAAGCAGTTGCATTCCGGGGTTCCGGAACCGCAGTTTCGTAATCACCATTTCCAGCGTCGGTCCCCGGTCCGGCGAATCAAGAAGGTGCACTTCGTCGACAACAAGGAGAGTGAGTTCCGCGAGCCAGGGCGTCTTGTTCCGGAGCAGGGAATCCAGTTTCTCGCTGGTGGCGATGATGATGTCATTATGGCCGAGCATCTCATCTTTACGGTCGAAGTCCCCGGTGGAAATACCGACGCGGACCCCTTTTCCGGAAAATTCCTGAAACTTTTCGCTGGCAAGCGCCTTCAGGGGGACGATATAGAGGCATTTCCCGCCATCGGCGATGTGCCGGTGCATACACATTTCTGCCACGAGGGTCTTTCCGCTGGCGGTCGGGACCGCCACCAGGAGGTTTTTCCCTTCGAACAACCCGTGCGCCACGCAGGATTCCTGCGGAGGAAAGAGGGTGGATATACCCTTGTGCGCGTACACCTCCTGCAAGGCAGCAGGGAGGGGGAGTTCGTCAACGTTCACGGGAACCCCTTTTCTTCCAGTGGAAAATCAGTGTATTGCATCCAGAATGTCGTAATTCAGATTTTAATTGTTCTTTATTTCCAGCAGAAATCTACCTCAGTAGTAATATCCGAGCATATCTCTCTTTGCCTCGCGCTTTTTCCGGTCCAGAAACGCAAAGACGCTCTCATGAGCGACCCCGTTGATCAGCATCTCAATGGCGGTCCGGGCGACCTTCACCTGCTCCGGATCACCGATGATTGCCACGGTTTTACCGTAGACGGAAATTGACGTGATGGTCATGTTCTCGATCTGTTCACGGGACCTTCCCGCCCTTCCGATCACCCTGCCGCGGACACGTTCCAGCTGCGTAGGGGTTTCGATGATGGAGGAGAGATCGATGACATCCAGGAGGGCATCCGGATTATTGAGGAGCACAAACGCCCGTTCCGGTGAAAATCCCCGGTTGATCGCACGGATAACTTCCGAGGCCGTGACGACCCCCTCTGCGTCTTCACCGCGGACGACGACATCCCCTTCTTTGCTCTCAATCTCGATGCTGGTCTTCGTTTTTTCTTCGATTGCTCGTTTGGTTGCCCCATTTTTTCCAATGAGCGCACCAACCCGGTCGGTGGAAATTTTCAGTTCCTGCTCTGCCATGATTGTATCACTCCGTTATCGCGTCCACTTGTGTGGGCTTCTCCTGTATAATCTCCATAAGCAGCATACGTTCCTCCAGTACATCGCAGTGCTGGGAAAAAAATCTCGTTACGTTATGGACATCCCGCTCCAGGAACTGCACCATCCCGGGATGATCCCGGGTCACCGCCTGGCCGAAGTCGATGAGATACGGGCGATCCCCGTACAGGATATTGAATTCGCTTAAATCCGCATGCACGAGGTTGGCCTTTGAATAGAGTAGTTTCATGAAGTTCACGATTGCTGCATACGTCGCTGCATAGTCCACCCCTTCCGCGTATTTCAGGGGAGGGAATGCCTGCCCATCCTTTCCCAGGAACTCCATGATGAGGATGTTCCGGTCAAAGGCGATCGGCTCCGGCACCGGTACACCGGCATCCCGGGCCCGTGAAAGATTCGCATACTCTTTCCGGGTCCAGACAAAGATGATCTCCTTTCTGCTCCGGCGTATGCCGGAAAATCGGGGGTCCCCGTCGATATAATCCATCATAGCCTTGAAGTTCGCGGTACGCATCATGTAGATCTTCAGCGCCAGGGCCCGGTCTCCGGCTTCTGCGTAGAAAACGTTTGCCTCTTTGCCGGTGCTGATAGGGCCCCCAACAACTGTTATCAGCTTTTTCTGGACAAAACGGTAGAGCGCAAGGAGGGTCACTTCATCGAAGACGTCTTCGCGGACTTTCCACTGGTTCGCGTCCCGGAGGATGTGAACACCCTCTTTGGCGAGTTTGCGATCGAACCGCCGCTGGACATCTTCGAGTCCCATCTAGTCTCCACTCGTGAAGCGATCACGGACGCACGAAAAAATTTCGGCGAGGTAATCAGCAACGGTGCGTTTAAGGTCGAGCGGGTGGATCCCGCCGCTGCCATACGCCTGCTCGAGTTCCGTGTATCCGCTGAACGTGCGGTCCCCCCCGAACTTCGGCTGCCGGTGGACAGTCACCTCAGCACACCGGGGGAATATATGGTGCTCCAGGATCTGCAGGACCGGGTTGTCCTGCACTGCCGGCGGGCAGAAGGCCTTCTGCATCTTTTTCCGGATCGTCTCTTCAGAGTCTGCAACCGAGATGAAGTTGCCCTTGGAAGATGACATCTTCTCTCCGTCAAGGCCGAGGAGGATTGGGGTGTGGACGCAGACCGGTGCGGGAAATCCGACCGCCGGGAGGTGCTCCCGAGC
Organism: Methanomicrobiales archaeon; assembly: GCA_028679035.1. Taxonomy (GTDB): domain Archaea; phylum Halobacteriota; class Methanomicrobia; order Methanomicrobiales; family JACTUA01; genus JAJRCL01. The sequence continues at coordinate 4,634 of JAJRCL010000095.1, forward strand.
GAGCATGTGGATCTTGCGCTGGTCGATTCCGCCTACCGCTGCATCCACCCCGAGGCGTGCGATGTCCACCATCTGCATGATCGGGTAGATCATCTGGGAGACCGTGGGATGCTCCATCATCCTGCCTACCTCATCCATGCTCCGCGTTGCCCGGTTGAGTGTGATCTGCTGGGCAAGGCGCAGAACCAGGAGCTGGTATCCGGGTTCAAGCTGCAGTGACGAACCGACGATGTATCGCACGTTTTTCAGGCCGAGTGCTTCAAAGCACTCCCGGTTATAGCGCGTTAGTTCCTCGACCTGCTCGAGTGTTCCTTTCCGGTTCAGGAATGCATGGAGGTCGGCGAGAAGGACGGTGACCTCAAACCCTGCTGATTGCATATCGAGCAGCTTGTTCACGGTAATGAGGTGACCAAGATGGATCTCCCCGCTGGGCTCGTACCCGGCATAGACCCGGCGCGGGCTCTTTCCGAGAAGCGTGTGCAGTTCCGCATCGGTAACGACTTCCACGGTGTTCCGGGTCACCAGATCGTGTGGATCCATCTCAAAATATTGGGTGGGGAAGGCTGTTAAGGTTGTTCCTAGAGCGCAGAGAGGTGCATCGCCTCATTTGTCATACGGATGGAAGTTGCGGGATCCTTCACGGTGCCCGACATTGCGCGGATGGCATCCACGTTCTCGACCACAACATCCGCCTCCTGATGGATCGCCTGGAAGAAATAGACCTCTTTGCCCAAAACCGCGATTGAATCCGCAAATACGCAGGATTCCCAGAGGTCACCCCGCGGTCTTCCAAGATCGAGAGCATACTCCTTCAGCTCCGCGGTGCTCTTGATCCCGGTCCCGCTCCGCACGAGCCCAATCCGGCTGTGCTCTTCGATGCGTCGCACCAGCTCCTCCCGGGAAGCCTCGCGTTTGCAGTCCATCTGCACGGCGTGCATGTGCATGAACGTGGTAGGAACGATCATCGCCATCGTCGTGATCTGGATATGGGGGAGCACCGTGATCACATCCGGGCCGTGGTGGCTCGGGATACTGACCGGGTCAAGCACGACCGCATCGATGGGTCCCTTTTTCACTTCCCCGGGATCGGACCCCCGGCGGACCATGACCGACCGCACCCGTTCCACCCCGAACGCCGAATCGACGAGGTTAATAATCCGGCAGAGGCCGGTGGTGTTGCAGGAGACGACCCGGACGAACTGCCTCCCAATCGCTCCCGCATAGTTGCAGTCCGAACAAAAAGAGAAACCGGCGACCTCGTGGTCTTCCCCGCCCTGAAAGATCGCTTTTAACCCTATCTTTTCATACAGGGACTTGTTCTGCTTTCCGACGCCGCCCGGGGTCGCATCGACGACTACATCCGCGATTTTAAGCATATCATCGACGCTGCCCGCAACCTCGAGGCCGACCTTCGTGAACGCTCCTTTCTTTGCCATATCCGCGATATAGAGGGGATATCCCCGTTTTTTCGCGACATAGGCCTCGAAGCTGGGTTTTGTCTTCGAGACGCCGACAATCTTCATATCCATCTGTGCTGCGACTGCATCGGCGACCCTCTTGCCGATTGTCCCGTACCCGTTGATCGCCACCTTGATCATATGTGATGGCATGCGGAATGCAGGATAATAAACATTGCCGAATGAGGATTGCTAAAAATCAAATCATTGTGCAATTCTCAG
>JAJRCL010000096.1 GCA_028679035.1 Methanomicrobiales archaeon
GTATCACATGTCCCCCAGACGATCGTTGCCTGCGCACGCTCCCATTCCTCGCGGAGGGCCCTGTCATCCGTATGAAGGGCAAGGGTTCCGGTGATTACCCCGCGTATCGATCCGTCCGGCGAAAGAATGCGCAACACGGTGCAGCGGTAGGCCTTGCACTGCACCGGGCTTGTTGCATGAATCGTGCAGATCCCACAATCTTCTACCCTGCGCAGGAATGGACATGCGGAGGGATGTGCCCCAATCCACGTTCGGTCTCCATAAAGCTCCCGTTTATCGTCATCGATCCGGGCAAAAAATGTGGTACCGGTTGCCATCGCAGAACACAGGAACTCAAACGGCCCCAGATGTTTCTCTATACCGATGCATTCACCCATGAACATGCAGCATTTTCCGCATTGCGTGCAGGTAAACGTCATGCCGGTCTATTTCGGTTTATAGAAGCCCCATTTTTCCAGTGCTTCCGCAAGCTCGGGGGCACTCTTTGCCTTTTCCTCGAGATCCATACCTTCGGTCCACGCCTCGATGGCCTGCATCGTTGCCCGGGCACCGGATCGCGATCCTTTCGGATGCCCATGGATCCCGCCGCTCACCAGCAATACAACCTCTCTTCCATAGATATCAAGCACGTCGGGCACGAGACCCGGGTGCAACCCCCCGGACGAAACCGGGAAGGCATTCCGGAGACCGCCCCAGTCCTGATCCAGTGCAAGGCGCCTCACGCCCCTGACCTTTGATTCCCGGAGGATATCAGCAAGGACCGTTACCTCTTTCCGGGATCCGACTAGTTTGCCGACCGCCGTTCCGGTATGGATCTGGCTGATGCCAATCAGTCGCATCATCTTCGCAAGGAACTGCATGGAAATCCCGTGTTTCGGATTGCGGTCGAAAGCCGCATGCATCGCCCGGTGTGCGTGGATTGCCAGCCCCAGATCGGAGCAGTAATCGCGCATCGTCATAACAGCGGCGGTGCCTGCAACCACGACATCGATCATCGCATAATTCCATCCACACTCGGCAAGCAGGTCTGCCCGTTTCTTCATAATATCTGTCGCCGCAGTGATGTTGAGAAAGGCAGATTTGGTCTCCCCGGTTTCCTGCTCTGCCTTATCCCGCATCCGGGTGAGCAGGCGCACCCGCTCGTCAAAACGGTTAAACGGCGTCGAGGTCAGGTTTTCGTCGTCTTTGACGAAATCAAAACCACCCATCCAGGTCTCATACCCGATTGCTGCATGTTCTGCGGCACTGAACCCAATCTTTGGCTTTGGCACAGCTCCGGTTAGCGGCCTTCCGTGGACATGCATCATATCGCGGATCCCTTCAATGCCAAAATGAGGGCCCCGGAAATTGCGCAGATATGCCATAGGGAGGGAGACATCAATCAGGCGAAGATTTCTGAGGGCTTTCATACCGAAAATATTGCCGGCAATCCCACTCAGGAGCTGTGCGGCGTTTCCTTCCTCCCAGAGGGCCAGTGGATAGGCGATTTTTACATAGTTTCCGTCCACCGCAAATGCCGTGGCCTGCAGCTCCTTCATCCGCGGGGGCATGGCAAAAAGTGTTGTCCAGGTGCCGGTCGAACTTTCGGAAGCAATGCGACCAACCGCCTCTGCAGTATCAATTCCTGCAGCAGGTTCAAAATAAAAGAGACAGACCAGATCATCAGCAGCAGGCTCATAGGTAAAATTTACAAATTCCCTGTACCAGTCAATCGCCATCAAACACCTAAAGTACCTACGATGAAAGTGCTGATAAAAAAATCCCTTTGCGTATTCGTATTCAGAATCCGGACAACCCTCCTCAATTTTCGTGCTGTGCGCAATAACGGGTCAGCGAAGAATCGTTACGATCCCAAGCGTCGTTTCCAGTACGACGATGCATGCAATGATCCAGCCTATCGTCATGCAGATAATCGATTTCCATCGCTTCCAGCCCAGGAGCCATGCGACGAACGGACTCCCGTATAATGAGATCCCGGGGATCCAGATGATCGGGATCAGCATGACGGGCCCGTAACGCTTTATATAAGGTTTATCACTGGTTTTCTGTTCGATTTTATGAAGCCACGCCTGGATTCGCTTTGATTGTTCCGCAAACAGATCGCAGAGGGTAAGTATAAGAATCATCACGCCGATGGCAACCGACGTTGTTACGACGACCACAAGGACCGGATGGATCTGAAGTCCGACACCGACAACGGCTGCTGCTGCCTGAAGGACAACAGTTGAGACGATGAGTGTTGTTACCTGGTAGACCGGAACACCGGCTGCCACTCCAAGAATAACCGGGATGAGGACAATCAGGCTTACCGAGAGAATTGTTCCTTCGAGCAGACGGTATACGCACCAGCTTCGGGCCATCCGCATCGCACACGTCTTCAGCGAGGGTAAATTCACCTTCTGTCTCCGCACCTCATGGGATATTCGCCCCCTATATACTTATCCCATTTCAGCCCTCTGAATGGGAGTTGACTCCATTCAGTCGAGGGCGACTGTCACCCGGTGCAGGATATCCGTTGTATTGGAAAGCGCCCGTCCGGCATCCCTCAGGTGGTGGTAGATCTCCCGCCGGCGGAGCGCTTCCGCCATGTCCCCATTCCTGAGCAACACCGCCATGCCGGCAATATAAACATGTTCAATAGAGCGTATCGCCTCCCGGACTTCATGAATGGTATCGTGTACTCCTCGTTCATCGCCGTGGAGATTTCGAACCCCCTTCGTGAGCGCTCTGGTACCGGAAAGGAGTGCCTCCGCCATCTGCTGGATCGGCTGGTCCGGGCTGACACCGAAAGCAAACATTTCCCGGGCAGTAACGACCGAGAAGTTCAGGACATATCCGATCTGGCGTGAGAGACTGTAAATATCCTGCCGGTCGAAGGGTGTGGAAAAAGCCTCCCCCAGCTTGTCTTCCAAGGCGTGGCGCATACTGTCGATTTGGGTTTCATACAGGTCAAGCGATATCGGATCAGTAACCGGGCTTGTTTGAAGCCACGTAATAAAGATCTGCACCCCTTTCACCGTGCTTTCTGCCTGATCCGCCAGCATGCTCTCGAAATCATATTCCGGGGGAAAAATCGAGAACGGAAATTTGCGTTTCGGCTTTTCCCTGCTGCCTGAATCGTCCAGTTCCATTCCCGGTCACACTCCGATCAACGTGGCAATGATAAGATAAATACCTGCGGTAAAAACGACGGTTGCAGGGATTGTGAACACCATGGCAATGACGATGTCCTTTCCCACCGACCATTGCATCTTTTTCGGATTCTCCGCTGCTCCCACGCCGATCACCGATGTCGAGATGATGTGCGTCGAGGAGACCGGTGCACCCGCAAACGTCGCGAGATTGATCACCATGCCTGCTGATATCTGGGAATCGAGAGAATGAATGGGGGAAATCCTGAAGATACGGTGCCCGAGCGTGTGCATAATACGCCACCCCCCTCCCATCGTCCCCAGAGCAAGAAGGAGAGCACAGATAATTCGGACACTGAACGGAGCCTCTGGGACTGACTGCCACCCGGCGGCAACAAAGATCAGGGCGATGATCCCCAGCTGCTTCTGGACATCATTGGCTCCATTGGCAAATGCCATTGTTCCCGCTGCGATCCAGTTGGCAAAAACCACCACGCGGGTAATTTTCCGTTGTGCATTCTGAAGGACAAGTCTCATGCATGTATGCAGCAGGTATCCACCGCCAAGACCGATCAGGATCGAGGCGAAGAGAAAGAGGAGGATGAGAACGAGACCTGTGAGACGGTGCGGAGGGGTAAAAAGCTCTGCGACTCCCCAGAGCACACTTCCAAGGCCGCCGGCAGCCACCCCGGCACCAATAAGCCCACCGATGATTGCGTGCGTCGACGAGGATGGGAGACCGTATTTCGCGGTTATAATATTCCAGCCTGTTGCTCCGAGCAGGGCAGAGAGGAGGACTACCAGAAGGCGGTCCTGTGAAGGTATAGTGACCAGATGGGCGAGCGTCAGGGCAACGGCACTTCCACTGAAAACCGCTCCCAGAAAACCCACACCTGCAATAAACAGGATTCCCTTCCGGGGAGTCGCTGAACGGGAAGCAATGAAGGTCGCTGCAATTGCGCTCGAATCCTGAAACCCGTTGGTAAAGGTGAATGCAAACGCTATCGCAATTGCGAGAATGGCGACTATAATCATCGGTTTTCCTGCATACCGAATTTCCGTGAGGGTATTTGAGAATTTCCTTTTTCAGCCGGATGATGAGAGCCCCATCATTCTGCCCGCTGGACTTTCCTTGTTTCAGGGCGTTAACGCTCAGATATTTGACTGAATAGGGGTAATAACCGTCGTAATACCATTTAATTGCAGCCTCCGCTGGATAGCAAAAGCGGTTTCATTGTGGAGAATTTTCTGGAACGGGTGTTCCTGCCGGAAGACGATCTGGCCGGCAAAGCAGGTCGATGAAGGAAATTCCCGGGTGATAGAAGTGACCAGGGCGGATGCTCCCTCGACGACATCCGTATCGGTCGTGATACGGTAATCGGCAGGGATCCCAAGGCTTCGGGCGAGTTCCACATAGTCCATCAGACTCTTTCGCACCGATTCCTCCAGATGCCGGATCTCTGCCGTCCCTTTAAATGTCCCGCTGTCGATGACAGCGACGGAAACGAAAATAAAATTCTCATAAAAATTCGGGAAATTCCGGATGATGGAGAGAAATGTCTGGATTCCAAACCCGTTGTACCCGCCGACCAGCTGGATGGCTGTTCTCCCACGAGGGTTCACCGGCTCTTCGTTGAATGCACCCGTTGAGGGAATGTTCATGGTCAGTTCATCGAATTTCTGCATCCCCCGGTTCACCCGCTCATAGTGCCCGTGGATAAGGTAACAGACGATGACCAGCGACAGGGTAAGAAACAGGGTGATCCACCCTCCTTCAGCGAATTTTTCAAAAACCGTGATGGCAAGGATGGTCGCACACAGGATGAAGCCTGCGATATGGATGGAACAGTGTTTCTTCCAGGATACATCGGTTTCCCGGTTTTTAAGGAAAAAACGTGCCATCCCGAACTGCGAGAGGGAAAAGGTGACAAAAACGTTGATGGCATACATCACGATCAGGGCTGTAAGAGACCCCCTCGTGAGGATGAGAACGAGCAGGGCAGAACCCCCCATTAGCAGGATCCCGTTCGTCATCGTGAGGCGTTCCGAAAGCGATGCAAACCGCCGCGGGAGCCACGAATCGATTGCCATATTCGCCATCACCCGGGGTCCATCAATGAATCCGGCCTGTGCAGCGACCATTAAGAGAGCCCCTTCGGATACGATGGTGATCAGGGCGATCCAGCCGCCGAGTGCCCATCCTCCGAATACATCGTTTGCCAGCACCGCATTGAGCGTACGTCCTGTGACGGGCTGAACCTGCCAGAGATAGTAGCATAAGTACAATCCCGCCGATACCACCGCAAGGGAAACAGCCATGTATGCCATTGTGCGCTTCCCGGTCTCGATTTTTGGTTCGCGCATGATCTGCATGCCGTTCGCTACCGCCTCAATGCCAGTGTATGTACCTCCCCCGAGAGAATAGGCACGGAGAAATATGGCGAGGACCCCTATGATTCCGATCGTCGCTATGTCCGTACTGAAGTTGATCTGGAGATCAGAGAGAAGGGGAACCAGTTGCGATCCGTGGGAAAAAACACCAAATCCGAGAAGAAGGACATGACTTAAAATGAACACCA
>JAJRCL010000010.1 GCA_028679035.1 Methanomicrobiales archaeon
CAGAAAGTCATCGCAATACTTACCATTGCCGGTTTCATCGTGCGACAATAAGATCGAATTATAACCGGATTGATCAATTAGCTTGAAAATTTTCGTCGGAAAGATGTATCCCTCATTTAGACAGCTTTTCTATCGAAGAAAGCCATGCCTTTGCGCCGTCGTCACTCATCCGGTTTGCAAAGCTCGCTGACCGGATATAGTGAATCCGCCACCCTTCTCCGAACGTCGTGCGGATCTCATCCTGGGTAACCCGTCGGGGCCCATAGGCGCCGTGTTCCCGCTCGCTGAAGCAGAGCATGAAGTAGAGAGCCCCTTCTTTCATGACATCGGCGATATTCCGGACGAAACAGGGGCGTTCTTCATCGGATAACACGTGGAAAAGGCCGGAGTCGATGACCGTATCGAATGTTCTGCCGATCTGGCGCAGGTTCAGGGCGTCCTTCACGAGGAAGGTCGCAGGGATCTCCCGTTCTTCTGCCTTGTGCCGTGCCTTTTCAATCGCTGTCGGCGCCGCATCAACTCCCCAGACCAGATGACCAAGACCGGCGAGGTACAGGGCATTTTCCCCGGTACCGCAGCCCACGTCCAGGACGTCTCCTTTGATCTCCCCTGCTGTGGCAAGACGAATGAACTCCGGCTGGGGCCTGCCGATCTCCCAGGGAGGGGTACCGGCATAGGCCTGCTCAAAAAAATCTTCTGCCATGCCCGGGGGTTAATACCGCTTTTCCGATATAACAATATGGGAATTTCCGGGATTCCGGAAAAATTTGCCGCAGCTCCTATCCCATCTTGTACCCGATTTTACGCAGAAATGCGGTTCTCTGTGCGGCATTTTCCGCTGATTCCACACCCTGCGGTATCGAACCATCGATCACGCCAAGAATTCCACGACCCCGGCCGGATTCTGCGATGATAACATCAACCGGGTTTGCCGTTGCACAGTAGATGGAACAGACCTCCTGGATTCCCTTGATGGCGTTGAGCACGTTGATCGGGTAACAGTTGCGCAGAAACAGGATAAACGAGTGGCCCGCACCGATGGCAAGCGCATTCCTGGCAGCGATCGCGGTCAGCTCCTCATCGTTGCCCTGTACCCGGATAAGACATTCTCCCGAGGACTCACAGAATGCAAGCCCGAATTTAGGATCCGGGACAGATGTGACGACCGCTTCGGAAATATCCTCCACAGTCTTGATAAAATGCGACTGGCCGATAATGATGTTGGAGTCCTCAGGCTTTTCCACGTGAACGATATGCAGATCCGGTGTCCGTGTCATACAACTTCACGATGACCTGATGCTCGTGCAGAAGTTTAAACCCATCGCACCATTGGGGACAGTCGCAAAGAGAGATCGGACAAATCATGAAGTACCCATAGGTTCGAAAATTCCCGCAGTTAAAGTAAGGTATTTTATCGATCTGTACACACTAGAACCGATACCATGTTGAAAAAACTCACAGCCATTGGCTTTCTCGCCCTGCTGGCGATCACCGCAGTTCTGGTCGGCGGAGTTACCGCCCAGACCGGCAATGCCACCACCTCCGAGCAGCTTATTCTTACTTCGAGTACCGGAGAAGTGACGACCACACCGGACCGTGCGATCATCTCTATCACGGTCGAGACTGAGAACACTGACGCACAGAGTGCCCAGAACCGTAATGCACAGCTCATGACCGCCGTGACTGATGCACTCAGGAAAGCCGGGATCGCGGCGGAGGATCTCAAGACGACCGGATACTCAATCTACCCGGTGTATGTAGACAGTTCCAATATCCTCACGCCCAAGGTGCAGCAGTACCGGGTGGACAACACGCTCATGATCACGCTGCGGGATATCAACCGTGCCGGCGAAATCACTGATCTTGCGGTCCAGAGCGGTGCAAACCGGGTCGATTACATCACGTTCACCCTGAGTGACGAAAAGCAGCTCTCGCTGCGCAGCGAAGCCCTGACCCGTGCGATCCGCCTTGCCCGTGCGGATGCCGATGTCGTTGCGGGTGCCTCTGGCCTCGTGATCATTGCAGTCAAGGAGATTACGGTCGGGGGATCCTACAGCCCTGTCCCGTACCAGACCGTCGCCTATGACAAGGCGGCCGGAGCGACCACCCCTCTCCAGCCCGGCGAGGTAAAAGTGAGCGCCCAGGTTTCGATGACCTATCTCGTAAAGAGCGCCTGATCCCCTCCCTATTTTTCAGCCAGGCACCCGACAATAGTACCCTGCGGGATACACTGGGACAGATGGACCGTTTTCCGCAGAGATCAGAAAAGATTAAGTCTCCCTGCCCCACAGCTCGAACTGCATGCAGGAGGCCGCCAGCTCCTTTGACCGTTTTGCCGAGGAATACGACCGATGGTTCGACGAACACCCGGAGGTCTACCAGTCCGAGGTAAGTGCCCTGGAACGGTTTGTTCCCCGCACGGGTTCGGGGATCGAGATCGGCGTAGGAAGCGGGAGGTTCGCTCTTCCTCTCCAGGCGCAGACCGGCGTGGATCCGGCATTGCAGATGGCACGGATTGCACGGGAACGGGGCATTGACGTAGTTCTTGGAGAAGCCGAGGCACTCCCGTTCTGCCGGGAGACTTTTGATTTTGCCCTTATGGTCACTGCCGTCTGTTTTTTTGACAATCTTTCCCGGGCACTCGCAGAAGCGCACCGGATCCTTGTTCCCGGAGGCCAGGTGGTTATCGCGCTCATCGACCGCGACAGCCCTCTTGGGGAGGAATACAGCAGAGACCGGGAAACAAGCCGCTTTTTCCGTCTTGCACGATTTTACACGACCAATGAGGTCATCTCCCTGCTGAATAAGAACGGTTTTTCGGCATGCGAATCGATTGACGTCATGTTCCGGAAATATGGCCCGATACCGAGCGGTTTTTCCATCGTACGTGCATGTAAATAGATGAAAAAAACCAGGAATTTCTCGATACAAATATATAACGTGAACATGGATCAGCTTATATACTCCAGCGTTTCAGACACGGTACGTTCAGGATGTGAGGACAATCCCGGATGCATATATCAATAAAAAATTTCGTATACATCGGTAACCACGAACAACAAAAAATCTGCTCCCCGGTCCGGGGGAATGCGGGCCAGGATGGAACTCTTGAAAGAAGGTATGGAGCGGACGATCGGTTTCAAGGAGCGGCGGTATATCGAAGAGCTCCGCATTCTCACGAAGTCGACGGCGCTCGACTGCGTTATTGACGAACGTTTCGATCGTATCATCTACGTCATTAAGAAAGGAGACATGGGCCTTGCGATTGGGAAGAAGGGAGAGAACATCAAGAAAATGCAGCGGGTACTTGGCAGAAGAATTGAAATGGTTGAATATGCCGATGACCCGGATACATTTATCGCAAATATTTTCAAACCTGCCGAGGTCACCGGTATCGAACGGAGTGCAGACGGCAAACGGGTGAATATACAGGTAAAAAAGAAAAGTGATCTGGGTATAGCAATCGGCAAGGGCGGGTCCAACATCGAGAAGGGACGGATGCTCTGCCGGCGGTTCCTGGGACTCGAGATCGACGAAATACTTCTCGGAGAAGAAGAGCATGAAGAGTGAGCGTGTCCTCCCTGACCTCTGGGAGGTCATTGATGACCGGTTCCGTAACCCATCTCCCCTGTCCTATACGAGCTCCCTGTTCCAGGACTCCAAAGGGATCGATAAACCGCTCGAGAAGGTCGGTGAGGAAGCGGTGGAGTTCATTCTTGCAGCAAAAGGGGAGAGCAGGGAACGGATCATTGCGGAGGCGGCAGACCTCCAGTTCCACCTGTTCGTTGCGATGCGGGCAGCAGGGATCACGTTCGATGAACTGCTGACGGAACTCAGTGCACGGAAAAAATAAACCCTCGCTTCTTCAGGGCGCTTTTTTCAGACGGAATTTGATCGCAGCACCTTTCTCCGGGTGCCCGGGAACCCGGTCCTCCACCCATATCGCACCGCCATACCGGTCCACGAGCATGCGGGAGAGATAGAGGCCCAGACCCTTCCCGCTTGCTTTGGAGTCGCCACGCTGGAAGCGGTTGAAAATGAGGGGCTTCAGCCGGTCCGATATCCCCGGCCCGGTGTCCTCCACCGCCACTTCCACATTATCCGCGTACTCGTCAACCCGGATGGTGACTGCGACCGACGGTCCTCCGAATTTCAGGCTGTTGCCGATGAGGTTTGCAAATACCTCTGCAAGGAGATAGTCGGCTGCAACACTCACCTTTGGCCCTTCGTAGACGATATGTGCGTCCGGAAATGTGCGGATCTCGGAATGGATGAGAGCGTCCAGATCGATGGGGCGGAGGATGGTCTTTTCTTCATAGAGTTTCCGGATCTTGGAAACGTTCCCGATAATATCGATGGAACGGCGGATGCTTGCGACCAGCTTGTCAGCGATCTCCCGCTTGTCCCCGTCCAGCATCTCTGCGAGGAGTTCCGCGTACATGATCGATACATTGTTTGCGTTGTTGATGTCGTGGCTGATGATGTCCAGATACAGGGTGGATTCCCGGTAGGAGGACTCCAGCTGTTCCTGCAGGCGCCTCTTGTGGATCGCGTTGCCGATCTCGTTTCCAATCGATTCGAGAATAGTTTTTTGCTGTTCGGTGAAGGAGGACTGCGTGGAGCCCGTCAGGTAGAGGGCCCCGATCACTTCCCCGTTGGTACGGAACGGGATCATGGCAATGGAGATCACGCCGGTCTCACGCTTATCGATGTAGCGCGCCTTCCCGTCAATGAAGACGCTGTTGTTCGGCTCCATGTGGATATCGATGTTCCCGGAACCCTTTTCAAACCATTCCGGAAGGCTCCGGCTGGACTGGATTACCGCAAAGTGACGGGCGGGATCAATGATGTAAATGGCGCCGGCGTCGAATTCCAGGAGGGCGAGGGTATTTTCGAGACTTGTTCCGAGAAGGTCGATGAGTGAATCTGCGTCCGCCGCCGCTGCGATGATCTGGTTGATGGTGGACAGTTGACGGTTCTGCTGCCGCACTTCTTCTTCAGCCCGCTTGCGTTCCGTGATGTCCACAAGGGACGCCACGCTCTGGGTCGTGTCCGGGATGAGCCCGATCGTCATGACAACGTCCCGGACGCTCCGGTCATGGTGGATAATGTGAAACTCCGAGGTTGCCGGAACCAGTGTTGGTTCGTTCTGGCGGACCCGCAGGTAATCCCGTACCTTCTCGACGTCAGCCCGGTCTACGAGGTCCAGCCAGTTCCTCCCGATCGTCTCAGTCGGGGAATACCCGAAAAGGCGCTCGAACTCGGAATTGGCGAGGATTATCTTCTGGTCGGCATTCGTCATGATCATTGCCGAACCGGTAGTCTCGAAAATCGTCCGGTAGAGATCCTCTGAAGTGCGGAGCGCCTGTTCCACGCGGTTTCGTTCGGTGATGTCTACGCCGACAGCAAAGAAATACTCCAGTTCCCCGTTTTCCTGAAAGACCGGGCGGCCGTGCCATTCCACGAGGAGCACCTTTCCATCTTTCGTGAGCAGCCGGTTATCAGACATGAACGGGTCTTTGCTCTGCACAATCTTCTGGAAAAGGGCTGTCAGCACCTCACGGTCCTGTTGCGGAACGAACGTATCGAGGAAGCTGCGTCCGGTTACCTCATGGTTCTCATATCCCAGGGAAGTGAGCATGGACTCGTTCATCATGATAACCTGCCCGCCCGGGTTCAGGGCAACGAAAAAGGCAGGCGAGCTGCGGACAAGGTTCGAAGAAAAGTCCCGCTCCCTGCGCAGTTCATCCTCGGCTTTCCGTTTTTCATTGATCTCCCGCTGCAGCTGGTCGTTCAGCTGGGTCAGTTCTGCGGTGCGGGTCTCGATCATCTCGCCGAGATGGCCGAAATGGAGTGTCAGCTCTTCTTCCAGCTGCTTGCGCAGGGTGATATCCTGGAAAATGTCCATCCGCATGCCGGCAAACGGTCCATTGTCCACCAGCTGGCTGGAGCACTCGAGCCAGACGATACCATTTTTCGGATTCTTCAGCTTGCATTCGACGTTCTTTACCGAGACGCCTGCTTTAATGGACGCATTGACCCGGTCAGAGATGACCGTTCCTTCTTCGAACGCAGGTGCAAGGTAGGACGCAACAAACTGCAGGAAATCCATTCCCCCGATGTCCTGCCGCCGGATCGTGAAAAGATCCTCCATCGCGTGATTAACCCAGAGGATTTTCAGATCCCGGTCTATCAGGATGACGCCGTAATCCAGCTCGTCCATGAGCCAGAAGAACTGTGATGTTTCCGCGTGCGTTTCATCCCGCATATGGTATCCGTCCCTGTTCGTTAAACTGTTATTATATAGTTATTATATTTAAATATTGCTATTTTAATCTATATCAAATTATTTATAATTATTAAAATTAACACAAAATAAATCTCTGAATTCTATATAGACTGTGTATTGAGTTTATTTTATAGAAATACTCGGTTTGCACATCCATCACATCAAAGGTATATCGACCATTTTCGGCAGGTCTTCCCGCTGGAGGGCGGCGGCTGTTACCACTGCCCGATCAACGAGAATGGGGGCACCTGCCCGGAGAACGATGGCGATACCGTCGCTGGGACGACAGTCGATTTCCTTCCGTGTCTCACCGATGACAAGGATCAGCTTTCCATAGAATACAGAGTCCTCCAGAGAATCGATGTGCAGGGCTTCTACAGAGATCCCGAATTTTTTCATGACTTCCATAAAGAGGTCGTGGGTGAACGGGCGGGGCATGATCCCTTTGTCGATGCCATGACCGATCGATATCGCCTCCCAGAGCCCTATATAAATCGGTATACTGGACCCATTCCCGACATCAAGGAGAACGGTAGGGGCGCTGCTGTTCCCGTTTACGGAGAGAAAAACACCGTGTACCGTGCAGGGGATGAGATCCATAGATTATGAGACATATCCCTCTTGAAGAATAAAGATTCGCACGAGTTGGAGGAATTGCCTGCCTTTTTGGACATTCTTTTCCATGTGCGCATCTCTGACGGGGATACCACCGGAATGTTACCTGTAGGGAACAAGGGAAAAAGGTTTCGGAAAAATTCCGAAATTAATCCATATGTGCTTTTTCGAAATACCTCTGTCTCTACCTTTTTTTACGTACATCAATACAACCCGGTGGGAGGAAAAATCTGGGAGAACTCCCGCACTGATCCGCAGGGAAAGATGGCTGGAGCAGACCAGGAGCGCGGAATGGGGACCGGTTTTCAGTCCTCATTGATCTCCCGCCGCAGGATTGGAATACTTGCGAGCAGGCCGAGCGCAATATTGAAGTAGTAGAAAAGTGCCCGCCACAGGACGACGAAAACACCGGCAATGGAGGATTTGACCAGGAGCGCATACAAGGAATACGCACTGACTTCAGCCACACCGGATCCACCGGGTGTTGTGGGGACCATCATGATGATCGCTATGACGATCTGCAGGAGAAACGATTCAGCAAAATACGGTTTTTCTCCGAGGCCCAGAAGAAGAAATGACGGGACAAGGAATTCCAGGCTCCAGAATGCCGCAGTACAGACACTGCCCCATACAAGGCCCGCCCTTCCTTTCGTGGCAAACAGGGCAAGGCTGGCGTGGAAATTGTCCACTTCCCGGTCGATTCGCTCACAGGTATCCTGGACCCGGGTCGCATCCCATTTTTTCGCGACGCAGCCCACGCCTTTTTTCAGGAGTCGTTTGAGGAGATCGGGGCGGTGGGCAGAATAGATGAAGAGGATGACGACCCCCAGCATCGTTCCCCATGCAAGATAGATACCCATGCGTACGACGCTGGACAGGTTCATTGCCCCTAAAAACGAGACCGCGATGATCCCTGCGATGATAAGAATAATCGCGTCCAGGAGCCGTTCGGTGATGACAAGGGCGGTCGCATCTCCCAGTTTCACCTTGGCGGCGTACAGTTCGTGGATACGTACCGGTTCCCCTCCCGCCTGTGCCGGTGTGATTGCTCCGGCAAAGAGGTTCGCATTAACGGTGTTCAGACAGTAGAGAAACGGCACCTGATACCCGAGTGACTCCGCCATTTTCTGGATTTTGAAAGCCCAGACACCGAGGGCGAGAACCCGCAGGCCAAATGCGAGAAGGAGAAACGTTGGATCCATCCGAAAAAGATGCCCGATAGTGGATTCGTCAACGGTTGTTGCAAGGACAATCACGAGGACGATGATACTGAAAAATATGGAGATCCATAACCATTTTGAACGTAATTTCTTCCTCATCGATCAACGTCCTAAAACAAATCCCTATCGGGGCATAACGACCGTAAGGATGTCAGCCACTAAAATTTCCCGCTTCGAGTATAAACCCTTGGTGATCATACCGTGAAAATCTCGCGATGCGCGCGGATCCGGAAAAGACCTGCCCGCACACCCGCATCAACCCAGCCAAAGCCGTACGAATACTGCAGGAGGGCAGGGAGATTACAACCCTTCTCTTCCAGCATTCTGCCACGGGAGAGTGTATCGCCTGCAACGGCAAGAAACGCGTCTGCTGCCCGGGCATAGATAGTGTCCCTGTCCGGGGCGATCTCGAGAGCGTTCAGCGCACAGTCGAGTAGGGTACGATAGCGTGCGGTCTTTTCCGCAAGCGGATCCTGCCAGGCGCCATCTTCTTCTTCGATCTGCGGAAGCACAAAAGGGGGAAATCCGATAACCCCCAGCATTTTTCCGGCGTCCAGCCATCCGAGCCCATAGGAAAATGCTGCAGCCGCATTGACGAGGTCACCAGCCGTGAGGAACGTGGAACCGTCTTCTGCATACGCCCGGGCCATCGCAAGAATTTCTTCACCGACCTGGGACGTAAACGATCCGGAAGCTGTCAGGACACGGGCCGTCGCGGCGGTACGGGAATAGGCTCCACCGAAATCTGCGATTTTCATAGGGCGGCAAACGCCTCCAGATATTCCCGTTCTACCGGATGGAGATCGGCCGGCACCACCAGGATATGCAGAGGGGGGCCGAAGTCAGCATCTTTGAGGACAGTGCCGGATCCCGCACGTACCCGCTGGTCCTGCGCTCCTGCCCGGGCAACACCGACATAGAGGGCGGGAGGTTCCCGGCAGAGCAGGTTCGCCATGTTCTCGATAAGGGCGATGCCCTCCGGAACGGTCATGAAACGGTTCTCCTGGATATCAAGGTACACGAGCGTATGCAGTCCCTGTTCCAGGTTTCGCAGGATCGTCTCGAAGGGAGAAGTGGGGATCCACGTACCGGCCGGGTACGGGAGGGAACAGGATTTGCCAAAGCGATAGTTCTGCAGCCCGGTAATTCCGCATACCGCTGATGCGATGGATGGTCCATGAATAATACGGGTCGCAATTCCCTGTGTGTGCGCCCGGAGCCGCAGGTCGGCGTGGGTTGTTGAAACCATGGGATCTCCACCCGTCAGGAGCACTACATCCCGATCCCGTGCCGGTACAAGGATAACATCTGCATCCTGCTCAACCTCCCGCCTTCCCAGTACCATCACGGATTTTCCGAACATCCCTTCCATCTCCGGAATAGTCATGCCCATCAGGCGAGACGTATATTGTTCGAAAAAGAGGAGATCCGCATTTCGGGCGCATGCCAGGCCGGCGAGCGTGATATCCCCCTTCCCGTACAGGCCCAACCCTACAAACGTTAACATGTGCTGCTCCCGCGTATTCAGATGGAGAGACTCCCCTATGTAAAAGCTGTGTGTTGCCAGGCCAGGTTCAGGGGAATACCAGGGGGAACAGGATGCGTGCGACGGCCCCGATGACGATACCGGCAATGATCGTATACACCGATACCGCGGCGGCAATCTTCCACCCGAGTTCGCGGCGCATGATCGCGATCGTGGAAATACAGGGAACAAAGAGAGTGCTCACCAGCGCAAAGGTATAGAGCTGGGTGTTGGTGAGAACAGTATTGAGCGTCGCGGTTCCGGCGAGTACTGCGAGCGTCTGGAATGCCAATTCCTTACGCAGTATCCCGAACAACAGTGCCGTGGATGCATAGGAAGGAAGCCCGAGTATTCCCATCGAGAGGGGAGCGAGAGCTTCCTGGAAGAGTGCGAGTACCCCGGCATAGGCAAGGAGTCCCAGGACCAGGCTTCCGGCGAGCAGCAACGGCATGGCGATGAACAGAAATTCACGGACCCGCATCCAGGACTTCTGCAGGACCTGCTCAGCACGCGGCATTCGCAGCGTAGTGAGCTCCATCATCATCCCGAACTGCTCCCCGGGGAGCGTCCGGGAGAGTACGACGCCGGTAGCGAGAGTGACAAGAATCACGATAAGGTAGATGCTGAGCGCCTGCGGGATCCCGATGAATACCGCAACGATGCCGGAGATGATGACCGTGCGTGCCGAACACGGGATAAGCGTTGTAAGGAATGAGGCGATGATCCGTTCCCGCCTCGTCCGCAGGGTGCGGGTGGCAAGAATCGCCGGAACATTGCAGCCGAAGGAAAGTACCAGGGGAATAATCGCTCCCCCGTGCATCCCGACGCGGTGCATTGCCCGATCCGCAAGAAATGCTGCCCGGGTCATGTATCCGGAATCCTCAAGAAGTGCCATGAGTACTGAAAAGATGAAAACGAACGGGAAGGCAATCCCGAGCCCTGCCTGAACCGCAACAAGAAGTGAGGTAAGGACGACCCGGATGAGCGGGTGCAGCGGCAGGGCACCAGCCGGGATCAGCAGGTACGTGTCGCAAAGGCTGACGATAATTCCTTCGAAGAAACCGCCGGCAACGAATACGGTCAGCAGCATCAGGAGCATGACTGTCACAAGGATAGGGACGCCGGGAATAACGCGGGTAAGGATCCGGTCAAGGTCCCACGTCACCACAGAGGCGCGTGCGGAGGTGGTCAGCTCGGTGAGGTGAAGCGCAAAATTATGCCGGTTCGCGGCGATGATTTGCAGGACCGTCATCTGATGGGTCCGTTCAATCTCTTCCGTGATGTCTGC